>JACNFS010000171.1 GCA_014384515.1 Dehalococcoidia bacterium
GTCTCGTAATTGGAAACGACGCCCTGCAAAACGGACACCAGTCGCTCAAAGCCCATGCCAGTATCAACGTGCTTGGCAGGCAGCTCGTGGAGGACTCGATCATCACCCTTGTTGTACTGGATAAAGACCAGGTTCCACAGCTCAAAATAGCGTCGGCAGCCGCTATTCACACCGCAAACATGATTGGGGTCATGCTGAAGATCACAGGCCTCCTCTCCCCTGTCGAGATGGATCTCGCTGCAAGGCCCACAGGGACCGGTGTCGCCCATTTCCCAGAAATTGTCCTTGCGGCCGAAATAGAGGATGTGGTCAGGATCTATGTCCGTTACCTCCGTCCAATGGCGGACCGCCTCTTCGTCAGACTCCAGTTCCTCCTCGTCGTCCTTGAAGACCGTAGTCCAGAGCCGGTCTTTGGGCAACCCCCAGACCTCCGTGAGCAGCTCCCAGGCCCAGGCAATAGCTTCCTTCTTGTAATAATCGCCAAAGGACCAATTGCCAAGCATCTCAAAGAAAGTGTGGTGGTAGGTATCGTACCCTACATCCTCCAGATCATTGTGCTTGCCGGAGACCCGCAAGCACTTCTGGGTATCTGCAGCCCGCGTATACTCCCGTTTCTCCAGGCCTAAGAAGATGTTCTTGAACTGATTCATTCCGGCGTTGGTGAACAGCAGCGTGGGATCATCACCAGGCACCAGCGAGGCACTGGACACTATGGTGTGTCCCTTGCTGGCGAAAAAATCCAAAAACGATTGCCTGATCTCTGCGCTGGTCATTGACATAGCCAATTCTCCTCGTGAATTTCGATCGTTAAATTCAAACATCAACTCCTGCACTAGTGGCATCATTTTAGCCCAAGTCAGCCATAATGTCAAACCCATCTGCCCCCTACTCGCTGCCAAGTTGGGTTTCTAGGCCATTCTGGACTACTTTGTGCTGTGTAAGACACTACTTATAGTAGTGCAAACGCCCATTGACCTACTACATAATGTGGTAGCTAAGCGAGTTAGCGGAAACTCAAGTTTGCTCGAATCTCTATAAAACTGGCTCTTGCCATTTTAGCGATTTTATGGTATAATTATGTTGATTCTATTTATTTCAATCCATTCCTATCGTTTACATACACTTGCAAGGAGGTTGAAAAATGGTTGGGAAGCATGGTCAAGAGCAGATCAGACAACCCAAATCAGGTCGCGCGGACACTGCTCTGCTAATCCATCGAGGAATATCAGCCCTAGCGATCTTTTTGACACTGTTGATATTCCTTCCTCTGGCAACGCGCGCAGGCTGGGGAGGAAAGACCACTGAAGCAAGGATTCAGGAAACACAGGAACCCGGCCCCGATGGCGACTTCGCTATCAGCTTTGTGCCTAACGGAAAGCAGAGAAACCCGGCCATCGCCTGCGGCCCAGAAGGGCAATGTCTGGCCGTCTGGGAACACTCTATAGAAGGCAACTGGCGCATATACGGACAGTGGGTGGTGAATGGGGAACTAGAGGATGAGAATTTCCCCATATTAGCAGCGCTAAGCAATCAGTACGATCCTGCCATCGCTTATAACAGCTCAAAGGACGAGTACTTTGTGTTGTGGTGGGACGATAGAGATTACGTTATGAGTGGCTACAACATCTATGGACGAGTGATCGCAAGCAGCGGGGAAGCAGGAGATAGCGATTGCCCTATCACTACCGCCCCAGGCGATCAACAGTATCCCGATGTCACTTATAATAGCACCATTGGCGAGTACCTGGTGGTCTGGCAGGATCTTCGTCACGGGGATTGGGACATCTTTGGACGCCGGATTTCAGATAACTGTACACAGTTAGACAGCGGCTTTTCCATCTCTAGAGTACCGGGTCTCCAGAGGTATCCCGCCGTGGCTTACAACAACGCTGACAATCAGTACCTGACGGTGTGGTGGGACAACAGAAACTCGCCAATCACTGGCGAGGACATCTACGGACAAATAATCTTCCACGACGGCACTCTATTGAACGATAACTTCCCTATCTCCACCGCAGAGGGCCTTCAGGGTTATCCTGACGTGGCCTGTAACAGCGCAGATAACGAGTATCTGGCAGTGTGGGCCGATAACAGAAACGCGGCCAGCACCGGCTTTGACATCTACGCGCAGCGAGTGTCATCCCAGGGAGAACTGCTGGGCGGCGAAGGGCACCCCGGCGCCGATCCTGCGGTCAACTTCGCTGTATCCAGAGCAACGAATGACCAGGAGCATCCCGTGCTCGTCCACAATAGCAGCCTCAACCAGTACCTAGCAGCCTGGCAAGACCTGCGTCACGGGAACTGGGATGTATTCGCCCAGTTGGTCTCAGGCCAGGGGAAGCTTCTGGACAAGGCCGGAAATCCCGGCGCCGATCCCGCAGTGAACTTCCCTATCTCAACAGCCCCCAATAGCCAGGAGCATCCGGCCCTCACCTATGGCCGTGATGAGTACTCAGTCGTTTGGCAGGATAGTCGGCACTACGATTTTGTCGAAGAGGACATCTATGGGCAGCGGCTTTCAAGCAACATAAAACTCCTGGGCAGCAACTTCCCTCTCGTCACCACTCCTGTTTCCCAGAGATACCCCGCTGCAGCCCACGATGGCCACCAAAGCTACCTGGTGGTCTGGCAGGATGACAGAAACTCAGCCGACACCTATTACGATATCTACGGGCAAATCGTGGATATCACTGGCCGCCTCCAAAGCACCAATTTTTCTATCTCCATAGCAGCAAGGGATCAGTATTTTCCCGCTGCAGCCAGCGACACCAGGGACGAGTTCCTGGTGGTCTGGCAAGACTCGCGCCATGGCAGTTGGGACATCTATGGCCAGCGCGTCTCAAACGAAGGGACGTTATCAGGTGACGAACTCACGATATCAACAGCAGCCAGTGACCAACGTTTTCCCTCCCTGGCCTATGGAGGTAAATACCTGATAGTCTGGCAAGACCATCGCAATGGGAATTGGGACATATACGGACAATGCATCTCTTCTGGGGGGGAGCAGGGAAGTAGCTTCCCGATAACCACTGCTCCGGATAGCCAGGAGCGCCCTGACGTTGTCTACAACAGCGCCAAAGATGAGTACCTGGTCATCTGGCAGGATTACCGCCGTGGGAATTGGGACATCTATGGACACAGGGTCTCAGGCCAGTGCTCCCGGCTAGGCGATGAGTTCCCCGTATCCCAAGAGCCGGAGCGCCAGTGGTATCCCGCTTTAGCTTACAACAGCGGCGAGAACCAGTACCTGGCGGTTTGGTGGGACCACAGAAACGCAGCCACTGGCGGGGATATCTACGGACAGCGACTGTCACCTGGGGGCGAGTCACTGGGCGACGACTTTCCTATCTCCACCGCACAGGGCCTCCAACGTTTTCCCGATGCGGCTTATAGCAACTTTGACAATGAGTACCTGGTGGTGTGGGAAGACTATAGAAACCCCACCAGCACCGCTTTTGATATCTACGGACAGCGTGTTACAAGCGACGGGAAAATAAAAGGCGATAACTTTCCCATTTCTACGGCCCCAGACAACCAAGAGCATCCGGCCCTGGTCTATAATGATCTTGAGGATCAATGTCTGGCGGTCTGGCAGGATGATAGGAACTACAATGCCCTCTCCTGGGAAGTCTATGGAGAGCTTCTGGGGGATGTGGCTATCTCCAAAGAAGCCCCGATAAAGGCACCCCTTGGCTCAGACATCATCTACACCATATCCTATCGCAACGAGGGCAGCGGAAACGCCCCAAACGTGCTGATTACCGACACCTTGCCTTCAGCGACGACCTATATATCCGACACAGCCCCCTTCTCTCGAACCGTAGTTGGAAACACTGTGGTTTGGGAGGTAGGCACACTCAGTGGAGACGCTTCAGGTCAGTTCACGCTGGTGGCTAAAGTCTCACCCACAGCAACAACCGGTAGCATCCTGAGCAATACGATTCAAATCAGCACCAGCCTGTCAGAAAGCGATTACAGCAACAACAGTGCCCAAACAGCGACCAAGATACCGCCCTGGACCTTCATGGTCTATCTCAACGGAGACAATGACCTGGACCCCTTCATGGACGAAGCCTTTAACAACATGGAGAAGGCAGCCCAAAACCCCGATGTTAACATCCTGGCGCTCTGGGACCGCTGTTCTCTGCTCTCAGACGACGGAACAGAGTGCTTCGATAAAGATGAAGGCATCGAAAACACACGGCTATACAGAGTTGAGTATGATAACACCGACCTGATAACATCGCCTGTCCAGGAAGTGGACTGGAATCCGGGCGAGTTGGACATGGGCGACCCTGCCACCCTCGTCAACTTCGTCACCTGGGCCAAGGACAACTACCCTGCCAAACACTATTTCCTCTCGATTCTCGACCACGGCGGCGGCTGGTCCCCAACCTTCCCTGAAGAGTCTGAGCAGAAGCTAGCCTCCCTATCTCCCCCCGTCCCCCCCAACTTTGGGGGGCTAGGGGGGCAGGACCATTTCGTTCCCCTGCGTCGCAGCTATCACATGTTCGGAGGCACTGGCCTCAGTTGGGATTTCTCCGACGGCTACAGTTACCTGTCCACCGCCGAAATGAGACGCGCCTTCTGCAGCATGACCATGGAAGGCACTGAAAAAATAGACGTAGTATTCTACGATGCCTGCCTGGTGGGGATGATCGAAGAAGTCTACGCGATCAAGGACTATGTCAACTATTTCGTCGGCTCCGAGAACGAGGCCTGGGGCTCCATGCCTTATGACCAATACATCAACTCCATAACTTCCTCTACTCAACCCCGGGAGTTGGCGGTAGATATTGTCAACGAGTATACTGAGTCCTTACCGCTGACCGGACATCCCTCTACCATGTCAGCCGTTGATCTGGCAGCAATCAACGAAGTCTCGCTGGCAGCTGATAGTCTGGCCAGGGCGATGATAAACGGCCTGAACTCGGCCGAGACCATGTTACAGATAAAAGATGCCTACCTCTTGACCCAGAAGTTCGACTACAACAGCGACTTCAGGCTCGAGGGGGACATTGAGGGCTACGTTGATTTATATCACCTCACATTGAAAATTCGGGAAAATGTAACAGATACAGCGATACAGGGTGCTGCTCAGTTGGTAACGAACGCGCTGCTGTCTGGAGACGGTGCATTCATCATCGCGGAGCAGCATCGCAGTGGTTATCCTTGGGTGATAACTGAGCCTTTGGAGTACTGGAATTTGGATAATGCCCATGGAATATCCATCTACCTTCCCCTGGGGCAAGACTTGCAGATGACATTAGAAAATGAGGAAGGTATCACCAAAATCGTAAAAGTGCGTGATTGGTATACCGATGACCAACTATCGTTCGCTGCGAATACACAGTGGAACGAATTCATCACAGCTTACTATGCAGTCACCTCTACCCCGGTTCCCACATCCACATTGCAAGGGCCCAGAGGAGGGATTCGAGCCATCCGGTGGAGAATCTACCTCCCCATGGTGTTTAAGGAGTAAGTAACGGGTAACGAGTGATGAGTATGCTTCATTCTTCGTTAACTCGTCACCTCCCAGCTGAGATTTGCTGAGATGAGATACGACGACTTCGAGCTGTTGGTAATGCAGAAGGGTGCCGAGGGGTATCCCACGCGAGTGATTTCGGCAAGCGCAGGCGAGGGCCAGGGAATCCTCAACTTCAACTCCGCCTCCGGCGCTATCCAACGCGCTCTGACAAGGATCAAGGCTGAAGAGACCGATGAGGAACTCTTCATTAGTCTGGGCAGGACGCTCTTCCAGCAACTATTCAATGGTGAAATAGAGGATATTTACAGAGCCAGCCTGGGATATGCCAGAGCGCAAGGAAAAGGTCTACGCATCAGGCTACGCCTTGAACCGTCCGAACTTGGCGCCATCCCCTGGGAATATCTCTACGACGAGCTGAATGATCTCTTCCTGGGTGTCTCACCGGAAACCCCCATCACTCGGTACATCCAAGTGCCTGAGCCCCCTCGCTCGATCACCATCCATTCCACACTCAAAGTGCTGGTGGTCATTTCCAATCCAGTAAACCTGGCCGAACGTGGCCTGCCAGAGCTGGATGCTGAGAAAGAGAAGCAAGTACTAAGTCAGGCTCTGGAGGAGTGGGAAAAGGATGGCCTGGTGCAGTTGGAATTCCTCGATCACGCCATTGCCAGCGAAATCCGCGAGAAACTGCGACGGTACCAACCACACATTGTCCACTTCATCGGGCACGGGGCTTTCAAGGACGACAAAGCGTACCTGGTTATCGAGGACGATGAGCGCCGATTCCGGTTGATCAATGACAGAACCTTCCGCGAGTTCTTCCTCGGCAGCGACTCCACCAAGCTGGTGGTTCTCAATGCCTGCCAGAGTGCAGCTAGCTCGTCAACCCAACCAATGGTGGGGCTGGCCCCTAATCTGGTGCGCCGAGGGCTGCCTGCAGTGGTGGCCATGCAATACAGCATCTACGATGACACGGCCATCAAGTTCTCCAGGGAGTTCTACCGCGCCCTGGCAGTGGGTTTTCCTGTGGATACGGCCATATCCGAGGCCCGCAGGGGGATCTATATTGACTGTGGGGCGGAGACACGGGACTGGGGCACCCCTGTGCTTTTCATGAGGTCCCCAGATGGAGTTCTCTTGAAGCTCACCAAGCCCATCGCCAGATCCTTGCGGCTGGAGTCCATCCCTGGCAGCGGCAACTTCATCGGAAGGAAGAGAGAACTTGACGAATATCAAAGAAGGCTCGATTCTCAGAATATAGTGGTTGTGGGGGGCACAGCCGGCGTGGGCAAAACCATGCTGGGCACTCAGATAGTGGCCCAGCAACCCCAAAGGAGGGCCTTCTGGCATACCTTCCATAGAGGTTTGAACGACAACCTGGAATCGGTCATCTGGGCCCTGGGAGGATTCCTGGCCACGAATCAGGATGACGCATTGCAGAGATTTCTCGACCTCAACATGGAAAAACTAAAGGATGAGGGGTATCGGTTAAGTGAGGCCATCAACCTCTTCATCCACAGTTTGGAACAGGGCTTATACTTGCTATGCTTCGATGACTTTCAAGTAGCCGATGAAGACAAGAAGATCAATTCCTTATTTGAGATATTCAATGACCGATTGCAAAATACCAAAGTCATGGTGATGAGCCGCCGTAGCCCCCGCTTCGCCGATGCAATCGGCCTAGACTATGCGCCTCTAACGGGCCTCAATGAAGAGGATGCCGAAGCCCTGCTCGATAGAGGTGCTATCCATCTGAGTGCAGAACTTTTCGCCAAACTCTATGATCAGACCCTGGGAAACCCTAAACTCCTGGAGTTGTTCATCACCTGGATGGAGAACAGAATATGGAGGAGCGACGAGGTCAGTGAATTTATAAACCGGGCATTTGGGGAAAGGGTGGAAGATTATCTGGTAAGAAACGTTTACGAAACCCTGTCAGCGGAAGAACAGAGATTACTCAAAGCGATCTCCATCTTCAGAGCTCCCGTAGACGAAGAGGCAATTGGCGAAGTATTAATTGAAGAAGGCATAGAAAACGTGGACCGTCTCCTGGACGCTCTCGTACACAAGTATGCGGTGCAAGAGTCCGACTACGGGGAGAAATACCTCCATTCCCTTCTGGGAGAGTTTTGCTACGATAGGCTTAGAACAGATGCCTCGTTTAGAACCAGATTGCATAAGAATGCAGGACGATACTATTATAGTGAAGAGGATTACCTTGAGGCAGCACACCATTATTTCGAAGCCAGGGAATACCGGAAATCAGCAGAAACCATCATTGACAATTTAGAGCAACTGATTTATGCTGGTCAGTCCAGTGCGATAATGGGGCAACTGAGGAAACTTGATCCCCAGTTGCTAGATGCAGAAACCTGGGCATCTGTTTGTATGGCTACAGGCGATGCTTGTATGATAGCAAGTGAATACGATGCCGCTATAGAAAGCTACCAAACCATTCTGGAAGCCAAGCCTCTCCTACTGAGCTCCCGAAAAGTAGCAGATGTCCAACGAAAGATTGGCGCAAGTTATCAAAGAAAAGGGCAATATGATCAGGCGCTAAAGCATTATGATGAGGGAATCCAGATATTGGGTGAGGGTGTTTCAGTTGAGATGGCAAGAATTTACGGGGACCTTAGCTGGATTTATGCCTATCAGGGAGAACACGAAAAAGCAATCGAAAGTGCTCAGCAGGGTCTCAAAATAGTTGAAGGAACGGGGTATGAAAAAGAGACTGCAGATTGCCACGATGCTATCGGGAATGTTTATCTACAACAGGGCGACTACGATAGAGCTATCGAGCATCAGAAAAGAGCCCTAGATGCGAGAAAGAGGATTGGAGATAGGCTTTGGCTTGCACGATCTTATATTAACCTTGGAATGGCGTATAAATTCAAGGGTGAATACGATAAGGCGCTTAAATACTACACGGATAGCCTGGCAACCTCTGAAGAAATCGGGGATATATATCGTATTGCTGGCTCACACGGTGAACTGGGTTTTGTGCAAGATGTCAAGAGCAACTATGACGAAGCAATCTGGCATTACAATAAGGGCCTTGCATTATTCACCAGGCTGGGAAACAAACCCCTGATAGCGATAACCCATAACAACTTGGGAGAGGCATACAGAGGCAAAGGTGAATATGACCAGGCAATAGAACATCTTGATGTGGCATTGAAGATGTACATTGATTTCGAGGATAAAGAGGGGCTGTCTGATGTACATAGAATCCTCAGCGAAATCAGTCTGCGCCAGGGCGACATGGACCAAGCGCAAGAACACTGTCAAAAAGCCATCGAACTTGCAGTTGAGATAGGCTCCAAGTACTGCGAAAGCTGCGCCTATAGAGCGCTTGGCAAAATCCAGGCCGCGCTGAAGAATCCCGACCAGGCCAGAAAGCACTTGAATCTGTCACTAGACATGTTCAGGGAACTCGGCGACGAAGGGGAGGTAGCATACACGTTGAGTGACATAGCAAACTTTGAGTACGATGCGGGAGATACCGGAAGGGCAAGAGAGGCTTGCGCTGAGGCACTGGAGATGGCCGAAGAGTTGGGGATAAGGAAGATCGTTGAACAGATGACCGATTTAAAGCAAAAGCTGGCTTAGAAACAGCCTATACACATCGGACCTCCTGGGCTCGCTACGCATCACCCAGGGGGTCTTTTTTATCTCTGGAGCTGGAAGATCCAAACGGCTCCATTGGAGTAGACGGGGCGATAGTAGGGACTGCCCATGAGCATCTGCGGAGTGATGCTTCCCCCACGAGCGCCTATGTAGACGTGGGTCACGCCGTTGTCGTCCAGGAGTTGGCGTGTGCTTTCCTCGTCGAAAGACTCAATAGCGCCGATTTCCTCCGCCAGGTCGTTAATCCCCTTCACGTACTCGGTAGAGCCATAGATGTAAATCGCCGGGGGGAGGATCGTGTCGCGCCCGGTCAACAATGGTATCCAATAGCCCCCATCGGTGCCCACGTAAGTGCCGCCCTGCCAATGACGCACATTGATCAGGAACCTGGCATCGGAGGGAAGGTGGCGGCGGATCCAATCCATGGCTGCCATGTCGTCGCGGGTCGCCAGCACGGTGCCGGGGTTGATAATAGGCAACATCTGCCATGCTCCCCACAGGGCAACGAGGGCGATCACGATAGTAAGTATCAACCATTGGATATTGGATATTGGAGATTGGATAGAAGCCAGGAAGTAGCCGCCTAGAATGGCCAAAGGTACGAACAGGGAAATGGCCAGCGAGGCATTGTTCACCAGCCAGGTGCTGGGAAAGCCCAGGATGGTGGGGTTGGTGATCACAATAGCAGTGGCCACCCACAGGGCTGTCAGAATCACGGCTCGCTCCCGCTTATAGAGACCCCAGAGGAGGCCGCCGATGGAGAGGACGATCAGCTCCCGGTTACGTCCGATCATGATCAGATCATAGGGGACAACGTTGTATGAAGGCGCTCCTTGCATCCTGGAGGGCAGCGCCACCAGGGGCAGCAGAGCACGAGCCAGATTAACCAGCCAGGGCAGGGTCAGCAGAGCAGCCGAAAGGCACACCAGCGCAACCCGCCCCCAATATCTCAGAAACACAGAGGGCTCGCCGCGATGGGCGAAGGTCTGGTAGAGCAAATAGGCCAAGACAAAGCAAGCATAGAATATCAACACCCGATAATGGATTAGCACCAGCCCGGCCACACTAACGGCAGCGATTGGAAGTTGGAGATTGGAAGTTAGAGGTTGGAGGTTGGAGGTTGGAAGTTGGAGGTTGGAAATAGCAGTTTTGGCACCAACACTCCTCATCGTGAATGCGATCGCTGTGGGCAAAACAGCCAGCCCTGCCAACTGGGTGTAGCGCCCCCAACTGACGTAGTAGGCGGGCATGAAGGACACCAAACCCACGATCAGGGCGCCGAACAGGCCCGCCAGACGCCGGCCAGTTAAGCACTTTACCAGTAGATAGGCTGAGAGCACCATGAGCCCGTTGATGACCTGCCCCACGACGAGTATCGCCCTGGTTATCTCCAGTCCCGTCAACCAATGAAAAGCAGCCACCAGGGAGTGAAAGCCAAAGTGATAGATGAATTCCCCTATCGGCAAGAGAGGCTCGTAGGATTGCGGCACCCCGCCCTTGGCCACTATCAACTGCGTGATCAAAGTGTGATGTACCGAATCAATCCAGGCGGGCACGACCAAGTTGCGGATGTGGAGAAAGCGCACAAGGAGGGAGACAAGGAAGATAAAGAGAAAAGCAACGATGAAGGGCCTATCGGTGGGGCATAGCCACCGCTTCAGGTCCCTGAAACCCGTGGAGGCCAGCCGCCAGAGAGCCCCGATGCTCAACGCCGCCACCGCTATCAAAACTCTCGTCCCATTCAAGACAATGCCCAAGACAGAACAGAGAAGCAGCGCCAGTGGCACCAGGGCCAGGCTCAAGCCGACCACGAACGCCAAATGCTCCAGGGGCTCCGGTTCGGACTCGGGCGAGAGTAGGCTGTAGAGTAAATAGCCAGGGAGTATGAAGAGAGCCAGCAGAGGCAGAATCAGCCAGGCCCCACCGAGCAGGCCACGCCAGACATCGCGGGCCATGATCGCCAGGTTGTAATCGTAGTAGGTCTTGAAGTGCAGGTCACCCTCACTCGGCTGAC
>JACNFS010000211.1 GCA_014384515.1 Dehalococcoidia bacterium
GGGTTCAACTGGCGCTCCACATAGCCACTTCTTTCCATCCTGTCGATTATGCCTGTCAGTGTCGAACTGTCAAGGGAAACACGCTCCCCAAGCTCACCGACGCTGATACCATCGCCCATCCACAAGGCATTGAACACAAAATATTGTGGTGGAGTTAGACTGAATGGTGATAGCCGCTTTTCGTAGTGGTCGTATACCCGACGCATCACCCTCCCTACGTTGAAACAGATATGCTTTCTGGCATCATACATAGTTGGTGCTCCTATAGTTGGTACACAATCATTTTGTATGCATTGTAAATCTCTTGTCCCCTTTTGTCAACTGGAGTAGGCTGTTTAGGTTGATGGTCACGTGGGATTCTTGCCTACCATCGGTCGAGGGTCACATTTTTGGTCGAAAGTTTGCCGAAACTGATATACTAGCGTCAACCTGACAAATGTCTTATAATTTCACGAGCCATATGGAGCAGATCCAGCTTAGCCAGGATTTAGATAAGTTGAGACAAAGCTTAGGTATCCTTCCTGAAGCCACAGCCACCCCTGCCTTTGTAGTTGTTAGCGGTTTACCAGGAACAGGCAAATCTTTCTTCTGCCATAAATTAGCCGAAAACTCGCCATTTTGTATCTTGGAGAGCGATGCCATGCGCAAGACTCTGTTCCCTTCTCCTGATTATAGCTCTGAGGAAAGCACTCACCTCTTTTCGGCATGCCATAGTCTTATTGAAGAGCTTTTGGATAAGGGTGTGCCACTTATTTTTGACGCTACTAACCTGTCGGAACGCAATCGTGAACGTCTTTACCGTATCAGCGACAGAACAGGGGCAAAGCTTGTTCTGGTGCGCGTCGAAGCACCATCAGCGACGGTTTACGAACGTCTTAAGGCACGTAGTGAGGCGACTAATCCGGAGGACCAATCGGATGCTGGTTGGGGGGTCTATAGCCGGATGAAACCAAGAGTGGACAGAATCAAGCGCAATCATTTCGCAGTTGATACTTCGAGGGACATTGGTCCAGTGATAGACAAAATAGTACGTGAGATAAATCGCTAAATCTCCAGTGGAGGTGAACGGCATGGCTTATGGCTATAACGGCAGGATTCTGCGAGTTGACTTGACTAAGGGGACTATTTCGGTTGATGAGCCCGGGGACGGGTTCTACCGCCGTTACTTTGGCGGGCGGGGATTCATCAGCTACTATCTCCTCAGGGAATTGAAAGCTGGGGTTGACCCGTTCAGCTCAGAGAATAAGCTGGTTTTTGCTGCCGGCGTTGTTACTGGGGCTCCGGTAGGCGGCAGTGGTAGAAATAGTGTCGGGGCCAAATCTCCGCTGACTGGTGCTTATGGTGATGCTGAGGTGGGTGGCTATTGGGGGGCCGAACTGAAGCATGCTGGGTATGATGCCATAATAGTTGAGGGTAAGGCGGAAAAGCCGGTATACCTGTGGATAAAAGAGGGTGAAGTGGAGATAAGGGATGCTAGCCACCTTTGGGGCAAGACTACTGCCGAATGCCAGGAAATCATTCGTGCTGATGTGGGAGAACCGTTGGCTCGAACGGCTATTATCGGTCAGGCTGGTGAAAACCTGGTTCGGTATGCCGCTATTATTAATGATGTTCATCATGCTGCTGGCCGGACTGGGTTGGGGGCGGTGATGGGCTCCAAGAATCTGAAAGCTATTGCTGTCAGAGGGCACAATCGTCCGGCATTGGCTAACCCTGATGCGGTAGGTGCTTTGGCCAAATGGCTTAGAGACGTGGTTGGCCTGGTAATGGGAGGCTTTCGTTCTCAGGGCACGGCGGTAAGTCTCAGGGCGCTGAATAGGGATGGGGGCTTGCCAACTCGCAACCTCCAACAGAGTGTCTTTGAGGAGGCTGACAAAATAACAGGCAGAGCAATGAAGGAGACTATTCTGATAGGGCAAGGGAGTTGCTATGCTTGTCCTGTCCGCTGCAAGCGAATTGTATCGGTGTCCGAGCCGTATCAAGTTGACCCTGCCTACGGAGGTCCAGAATATGAGACTCTAGCTGCGTTTGGTTCCAATTGCGGCGTTGACGACCTGGCGGCCATAGCCAAAGCTAATGAGCTATGCAATGCTCATGGTCTGGACACGATTTCTACAGGAGCGACTGTAGCCTTCGCCATGGAATGTTATGAGCGGGGTATCCTCAGTGAAAGAGACACTGGAGGGCTCAAGCTCAACTTCGGTAACGCTTCAGCTATGCTGCAACTCGTGGACATGATTGTCAAACGGGAAGGCATCGGTGACATATTAGCTGAGGGAGTGGCCAGGGCAGCTAATACAATTGGCAAGGGGGCTGAGGAATTTGCTTTGCACGTCAAGGGGCAGGAAATTCCTATGCACGATCCTCGTTACAAGCAAGGACTAGGTATTGGCTATGCCATTTCGCCCAAGGGAGCTGACCATACCATGAGTGTTCATGACAGTATGTATACCAGTGAGGGCCCTTTGATGGAGAGTGGCAAGGGCCTGGGTTTGCTCGAGCCACTGGCCTTGAATGACCTTAGCCCGTCGAAGGTCAGGATGGTTGTTTATCATAGTTGCTGGCAGCACCTTATTGATTGCCTCGTGCTGTGCAACTTCATGCCCTTCAGTTACCGTCAGGTAGAGGAACTGGTGTGCGGAGTTACTGGCTGGAATAGCACGGTGTGGGAGCTGATGAAAGTCGGCGAGCGCTGTTTGGCTATGACCCGTGCATTCAATATCCGGGAAGGGCTGGGCAGGAAAGACGATGTTTTACCTCAGCGCTTTTTCACCCCTTTGCCTTCAGGCCCGTTGCAGGGAGTCAGTATTGACAAAGATCAGTTTGAGCAAGCCAAGGAGACGTTTTATTCTATGATGGGATGGGATAGAATAAATGGGAGCCCTGGCCGAGGGAAACTGCAGGAGTTGGGAATCGAGTGGGTATCTGATTATCTGGGAGGCGAAGTTGAAGATTAAGGTTATTGTCGGTGATATTACTCGAATTGAAGCTGATGCCATTGTAGTCAACCTTTTTGAAGGGGTGGAGCGCCCAGGTGGGGCAACAGGCGCTGTAGACAAAGCTCTGGGTGGCGCTATTGCTAAGCTCATTGAGCAGGGTGAGATCAAGGGTAAGCTCAACGAGGTGAGCATTATACACAGCCTGGGCAAAGTTCCGGCGCGAATTGTGGCTGTTGCCGGGTTAGGAAAGCAGTCTGAGTTTACCCTGGACAAGATTCGTGGTGTGGCCGCGGAGTTTTGTCGCTCCTTGCGAAAATTGAATTGTCGGCGCGTAGCTACTATCGTGCATGGTGGTGGTGTTGGTGGGATTGAGCCTGCGGGCGCATGTCAGGCTATAGTTGAGGGCGGTCTTCTGGGGTTGTATAAATTCCGCAAGCACATAACTAAAGAACCTGAACATGGTGATGTTGAGGAACTGCTCATCGTGGAAAGGGATGCGGCGAAGTTGCAAGTTCTGGAGCAGGGGTGTGAAAAAGGGAAGGTGATTGCGGAAGCTACCAATTTGGCTCGAGATTTGGTAAATGAGCCGGCTAATCACATGACGCCGAGTGATATGGCAAGTGTGGCTGAGGGACTGGCAAAGACCCACCGCCTTCGTTTGACCATTCTGGACCGGGAGCGGATGGAGAAGGAAGGGATGGGTGCGCTGTTGGGGGTGGCTCGAGGAAGCCGCCAGCCGCCAAAGTTGATCGTTCTGAGTTATAAAGGTGATAAGGCTTCATCCGAGACTCTAGGCTTCATTGGCAAAGGTATAACTTTTGATTCAGGAGGGATATCCATTAAGCCGTCAGAGGGTATGGCTGAAATGAAAGGCGATATGGCGGGTGGAGCGGCAGTCCTGGCGGCCTTGAGTGCGATTGCTCAGCTAAAGCCTAAGATTAATGTCACTGCTCTTGTTCCAGCGACTGAGAATCTGCCCGGGGGGAATGCTACCAAGCCGGGAGACATTTTGAAGGCCGTGAATGGCAAGACTATAGAGGTGGTAAACACCGATTCTGAAGGGCGGCTTATCTTGGCTGATGCCTTGGCGTATGCCGTGAAACAAGGATTATCACCGCTGGTGGATGTGGCCACACTAACAGGCGCCTGCCATGTGGCTCTGGGCGATTTTTGCAGTGGGATTTTTGGCAACACACAGGAGTTAGTGGATAGATTGGTTAAGGCTGGAGCAGAGGCTGGGGAGCGTTTGTGGCAGATGCCAATGTATGAAGAATATAAAGAGCTGAACAAAAGCGAGGTAGCTGATATAAAGAATACGGGTGGGAGGTGGGGTGGTGCCATTACCGCTGCGCAGTTTCTAGCTGAATTTGTTGGTGATACGCCTTGGCTGCACATTGACATAGCTGGTACTTCTACCACTGACAAGGAGCGAGGTTACCTGGTAAAGGGGGCCACGGGGGTCGGTGTCCGAACCTTGGTTAATTTGGCCCTGGCTTCGACTAAATAGGAGGAGGGTCGTTATGAAACTAAAATGGCTGGGACATGCTTGCTTTCTGATTACCTCTGAGACGGGATTGAGGATAATCACAGACCCTTATACTTCAGGCGGTGGTGTTGGGTACGCGCCGGTTAACGAAGCCGCCGACATTGTCGTGGTAAGCCACGACCACTTTGACCATAATGCTGTCTCATCGGTGCCGGGCAAACCTGAGGTGGTCAAGGATGGTGGTGTGAAGGATGTTAAGGGGATTCAGTTCAAAGGTATTGCTACTTATCATGATGAGTCCCAAGGTGGGGAGCGTGGTACCAACACCGTGTTCTGCTTTTCCGTGGATGGACTGAAGCTGTGCCATTTGGGTGACCTTGGGCACCGGCTTAGTCGGGAGGACGTTGCCGAAATCGGCGGTGTAGATGTATTGTTTATCCCGGTGGGTGGCTTTTTTACAATCGATGCCAATGTTGCCAGCCAGGTGTGCGATGATTTGAAGCCTAAGGTCGTCGTTCCCATGCATTACAAAACGCCCAAATTAGACTTTCCTGTAGCTGGCGTTCAGGATTTTGTGAAGGGCAAGAAAAACGTAAGGACACTGAATTCCAGCGAGGCGGAGTTTAAGTTGGGAGAGCTGCCTGGGGCTACCGAAATTGTAGTCTTCCAGCCGGCATTGTGACCCGCCAACTTCCTTGGTCGAATGAGATCACTTAGTTTTCAGTTCCTCCCAGGCTGAGCGAGCAGCTTCCATCTCAGCGGCTCTCTTGCTTTTTCCTGAGCCTGTCCCCAGTATCTTGTCTTCGAGTGTGACTTCAATGGTGAAGTCCTTATCGTGGGGCGGGCCCGAGGTTTCCACAACGCGGTAAGCTGGGAGTTGCTGATACTCGGCTTGAGTGAATTCCTGCAATAAGGCCTTGTAGTTTCGGCCTATCCCTCTAGTTCTTATTCTGTCAAGCCGGCTATCCAGTTTGCCTAAAACGAAATCCCTGGCGGCAGTCAGACCTTGGTCGAGGAATATAGCTCCGATTAAGGCTTCAAAGGCATCGGCGAGATTGGTCTGCCTTTGTCGTCCGCCTGTCGATTCCTCTCCTTTTCCTAGGTAGAGATAGTCGCCAAGCTTGAGTGCGGAAGCTAGTTGAGCCAAAGTCTCCTGCCGGACGAGCGAAACACGGATTTCGGTCAGCTCGCCTTCCGCGAGATGAGGAAATTCATAATATAGTTTTTCGGCCACTACAAAGCTTAGTAAAGCGTCGCCCAGGAACTCGAGGCGCTCGTTGTCAGGAAGGGGGAAGTCTGGGTTTTCATTGACGTAAGAGGAGTGGACAAAAGCTTGTTGAAGTAGGGATGGGTCTTGGAAGGCGGTCCCTATAACCTGTTGTAAAGCCTGCCAGTTAACCAAAGTCCGCTACCTCTGTTCGTGGAGTATAGCAAGCATGTCGTGGGCTGACAAGTTGGCTTGCTTAAAAAGCCCTCCTGTTATTCGGAACGTGAACGTTTTGCCCTCTGTCATTTCGATGAAACCCTTCGCCGCTGTTATTCTGACCCCTTCCCCTGGGATTCTGAGCGGAGTGAAGCAATCTAATAGTCGTCCCCTTCCTCCGAGATTGCTTCGTCGCTTACGCTCCTCGCAAAGACAATTCCCTGTCATTCTGAGCGCCGCGAAGAATCTCGCTCGAGGGTAGACTTCGCGAAGAATCCTCAGGGCCTCAAAAGCATGCAGCGCCAGTCCTTACTACCTGCTCGATCTGGCGTCAGTTGTAATGTTGCACTCAGGCGAATCTTGACCTAAGATATTGTTGCGCGACTGTTTGTGACATGCCGCCTGTGGACTGAGTTGGTTGAGACTCGGCTATTAGACAGAACATGCTTTCTGTGACATGAACATTGTGAAGGAACTGGAAGAGAGTTGACCTGGGTAGGCTGGAGCATCTGCTCCAACTCGAACAGGGGAGTATGTAGGAACTGGATGATAGCTGCCCCCGTATAGCTGGCCGAATCTGTGAGAATCAAAGGAGGGAGATAACAAATGAAAAAGACTTGGATGCCCACAGTTGCAGGTATTTTGGACATAGTTGCTGGTGGTCTTAGCCTGAGCGTATTATTATTATTTGCTGTTGGTCCAATGATTATTATGCCACTTAATGAAGGGACATTCTCTTTAAATTGGTCTTTGTTCCTTATGGTTATTCCTGGACTAGCTATTGAAGCACTAGCTATAGTTGGTGGTGTATTTGCTATACAAAGAAGGAAGTGGAGATGGGCACTTGCCGGCTCTATCGCTGCATTCTTTCCGTCATGGCCTCTGGGGATAGCGGCTATTGTACTCACAATACTATCTAAGAATGAGTTTGAATAATCACGCCGGCTGAACCTCTCATGCCTCGTGGGTTTGCTCCTCCCGATCTGCCTTCTTATTTCGGACTAAGGGTTTGTTCTACGGGCTCTGGGAAAAAGCGGGAACGAGAAAGCAGCTTGGGAAACTGGTTGACAACGACCCCGCTAAACATTGTTTTCGCTCGTTGCTTGGTCCTCCGCTTCGGCTCCTCGCCAGTTGCCAGTTGAACCAGTTCTAGCAGGTGATAAATCTCTGGTGACCCAGGATAAAACAGACCACCCACCCCAAGCATCTGAAGGCAACCGGCACAATAAACGCAGAGAATATCAGCGCCGGTCTGCTTCGCTTCCCGTAGCCTCTTAAGAGAGGACCGAGTAAGATAAAAGGGATTGTAATTGCTCTCAATACTGAAACCAGCGCCGATTCCGCAGCAGACCATTGTCTCCTTGCTTCTCGGCATCTCAACCACCTCTATCCCGATTCGCTGCAAAATCCTCCTCGGAAGCTCAATATAATCTGGTTCCAGAAACTTTGAATAACAGGAATCCTGAATCGTGGCCCGAAAGCCGAGCTTATTCTCAACCTTAATTCTCCCGCTTTCAAGCCCGTCCCAGAGATAGCGGACGAGGGGCTCAAACTCGGCATCAAACCGAATACCGAACCGCTCCGGCATAACCCTGGTGAAAAGAACCGTGCCAGCAGTGCACATCATCAGAACCTTTTTGGCTCTCATATCTCCGAACCTGGCCTGCATTCGCTTGCCCTGGGCCTCGGCCAAGTCGTAATACCCCATCCGAAAGAAAGTCTCTCCACAACACCAATCGAGTCCGCCTCGAATCGGGAGCCCTGGCAGGAGAGAGGTATCCGTGAGATAAGGCATCGTACAAACATTGCAGCCAGGATAAATAAACTCCTCGCAGATAGAGCTATCATCCCAGCTTGCCAGCTTCGCCTTTTCATCCTGAGGTAGGCGCTCAATGACATAACTGCGGAAGGTCTTGGGCTCCAGCGGTAAGAAATATCTCGCCCGCTCCAGAAGCCCTCTCCTTTGATATTCCTCCCACCAGTGGTGGACAATAGTCTCGCAGGGATTTGCTTCATTCGGACAATAGAAATCACAGTTGAAACAGCCGGTACAGGCTCGTGAAAGCCAATTACTGATGTTACCTTGGTTAATCTTCGCCTTCTCTTCTTTCGCCACATTAAGCGGAAGAGAAAGCTCCGGACACCTTGAAAGGCACTCACCGCAAAGTTTGCATTGCTTTGGGTCAAAGAAATGGTATCTTTCCGAATCAGTCATTGTGGAACCTCCTTCGCAAATAAAGAATCAGTCGAACTAAAAGATGAAGGCTGGTCTGCGTCGCTCGATTTTGGACCAGGCGGCTTTTGTAGGCCCGATTGAGAAATCCTGTGAGCCGGTCAGCCTGGAAATCGGTTCGGGCCGAATCCATCTCGTGGTCAAATTCAGAAAGGTCAATCCAGAACCGCCTTCGGGCTTCCGGCTCAAAAGCCATCCGGGTTAAATTGGCAGAGATAATTGAGATGATGTTATAAGCCCGCTCCCGGGTGCGACGAATTGGCCTTCTGCCATCTGCCATGTCCACCAGTTCAAGAAGATGATAAAGCTCAACCCCGCTCCCGTAAATCTCCTTAACCAGGGAGAAAACAAAATAACACGCAGAACAATAAACAACCAGCCAATCCGCTCCAGCCTCCTCTGCTTCCCGCAAGCGTCTAGCTCCGTGTTCAATCAGGTCGAGAAGACTAAACCTCCCGGCCGCGGCTCCAAATCCACAACAGAGAGCATTCTCCCGGTTATGTTCCATCTCGACTATCTCAGCACCGCATTCATCAGCAATATTTCTGACTGTCTGCCAGTGCTGGTCCCCGATGCTCTTGGAGAAGCAATTATCGTGAATGGTGATTCGTTTTCCTATCTTGTGGCTAAGCCGGAGCTTGCCTTGCTCAATCCGTTCCGACAGCCATTGCTCCAATGGTACTACCTCAAAATCAAAGGTTATCCCGAATTTTTCGGGAAGAATCTTGGTCAGCATCGTATATTCGGCTGCCATCATTGTAATGACTCGTCTTGGTTGAAGCTCTTCTAATACCTGCTTTGCTCTCTGAGCGATTCTACCCACCACCTCCAAAAGTCCAAGCTGATATATGTGCCCGCCGCTGCACCAGAGCCGTTCATCACCATAAGGAGTAAGTTCCGCCAATAGTGGCGTCATCGCCAAATACGGAGAAAAAGCATTGAAACAGCCGGTAAGTAAGATTTCCTTTCTTGCCTTACCCTCAATTGCCCGCCAGCTTTGGATTAGCTCTTTCTCTTCTAGAGGGAGCAAAGGGTAAAGCTGATTCCAGATTGAAGCATTATCCCTCGGAATCACCATCCGAGCGATGGCAGGAAGGCCCCGGGCATGATAGCGCTCATCCCAGCGAAGAAGAATCAAGTCATATGGTTGACACTGATTCGGGCAGTAGAAGTTGCAGGAGAAACAGGTGGTGCACGTATCCAGCACCGGGCTCGACAATGCTCGGTTGAGCCTATCTTTTTCTTCCCTTGCTTGGCTCAGGCTATATCCCAGGACTGGACAACGAGAAAGACATTCTCCACAGAGCTGGCAACAATCTGGGGAAAAGAATCTTGCTTTCTCAGCCATTAATCTTCCCGGAGATTCGTTTACGGCCAATAGCTCTGCCCCTGCCTGAAAGCACTATCCTGGGCATCATCTTCCCCGCGCCGGGGTGATATCAAATATCGCTGCAGAATGTGCCCGGCTCTTGACTGCTTCCACAAAAGGCGTGGTAGGAAGGTATCCCTCGGTCGCTCACCAGCCAAGGCTTCCCAAACTGCCCAGTTATCCTACCTAGCTATGTCTTTGCGCAGTTCATCTATGAAAGTAATCGATTCCTTTGCTTTCTGAATCAGGGCAGGTTCTTTTGATAACTCAATAGCCTTGTTGTAATCGGCAATAGCCAGTTCCCACTCCTCCTTCTCTGTCGAGGGATTGTTTGTGTTGATGGAAGGTGAAGCTTGCCCAGAACTCAGTTCGATTACCTTATCGTAGTCTGTAATGACCAAGTCCCATGATGATTTCTTGCCCACAGCCCACTCTCTATTGAAACGCCACCTGTCCAGCGAGGGGTCTAGTGCAATTGCTTCATCATGATTGGCGATAGCTACATCCCACTGTGCCTTCTTGGCGTGGGCAAAACCGCGGTTACAATAGGCCTCCGCCGGGTCGAGGTCTTGCTCCACCGCCTTGCTCAGGTCAGGGACGACCGCCAGCTCCCATTGGGCTTGCTTGACATAAAACCACCCCCGACCTCTATAAGCAGCGCGTAGCTCTGCATCGGCCTCAAGACGCATAAACAGGGAACCGTAGGACGCCACATGCCATTGTGACTTATTAGCATAAGCCCAACCGCGACCATTATATGCCTTGGCCATAGCGGGGTCGAGTTCGATGGCTTTGCTATAATCAGATATGGCTCTGTCATATGCCCCGTTAGCCACGTGTGCCCATCCTCGGTAATAGTATGCCAATGTATACTGAGGGTCTAGCTCGATGGCTCTGGAGTAATCGGATACGGCTCTATGATACTGATTGTTGTTGAAGTAATAGGCCTTACCACGAGCCCAATAGGCTGCAGCCAGGCCGGGGTCTAACTCGATAGCCTTGTCGAGGTCGGCAAAGGCTTTATCATAGTCCTCAGTTTGGTTATATGCCTCTGCTCGATTCGCATAGGTCTGAGCCAACTTGGCGTTAAGCTCAATTGTGGGCTCAAGCTCGATTGCCTTGTTATACTTGATAATAGCCTCGTCCCATTGTTCACGGTGATAATAGGTGTCACCCTGCTCAAGGTGTTCGAGTGCTGGATTTGCACACGCCAACACTAATAATGTCGTACAGATAACCAGAACGGTCCCAAATCTGCTTCTCACTTTGGCCCCCGCTTTTAACTCGTGGCAGCTCTGTTTGCCCTGATTATACACTTACCGAAAGTGAGATGGAAGACCCCATAGAATATGTCCAGCTCATGGCTGCCTCCACTGGATTTGGAGCATTCTTGGTTGGAAAATGCAACATTTGTGCTGCATTATGTTCATGTATGAGCTGAGGTCTAACTGGAGATGAATGGGCTTATAACCTTCGCTATGGTGGTCACTGTGAGTAAAATGATAGAATCGACATGGTGGTCTGTGCAAAAGGAAATAGAAGGTCTGCTGTTGATAGACCTGCCGGTCGAATTGAGTTTGGA
>JACNFS010000116.1 GCA_014384515.1 Dehalococcoidia bacterium
TATGATGATATTGAATGGCCCAGCCGGGTATTCGGTTGGGTAGTATATGGAAAACATTGATAGTTGGTATTTAATAGTTTTTGCGGTTTGTCTGGGGTTGTCAGCTTTCTTCTCCAGCGCCGAGACCGCCTTTATTTCTTTGCCTAAGCTCAGGGTCAAGCATCTGGTGAGCACCGGCAAAAAGGGAGCTGAGCGACTGGAGAGGATGGTGGAGCAGCCAGGCAGGTTGCTGGCAGCTATCCTTCTGGGCAACAATCTGGTTAATGTGGCGGCAGCGGCTCTGGGCACCATGATGGCGGTTGCTGCTGTCGGCCCGGCCTGGGGAGCTCTGGTTGCTACTATAGGGGTAACCACACTGATTCTGGTCTTTGGTGAAGTCATTCCCAAGACCTTTGCCTTCCAACATGCCGAGCGAATTGCCTTTACATATGTTGGGCCCATTAAGCTAGTAATTTTGATTTTTTATCCCTTTGTATGGGTTTTGAATCATATTGGCTTGAGCTTTACTAGAATGGTGGCTGAGACCGAAGAGGGCAAAAAGCTGGTAACTGAGGAGGAGATTCTCACGGCTATTAGCGTGGGCGAAGCTGAAGGGGTGTGGGAAGAGGACGAAGCTGAAATGTTGCAGGCGGCCTTTGAATTCGCTGACCGGCCAGTGAAGGAGGTAATGCAGCCGCGAACCGAGATTGCCTGGCTGGAGCAGGGAACGAGTTTGGCCGCATTCCTTGATGTTTATCGCCAGTCTCCCTTCTCTCGGTTTCCCGTTTATAAGGGGACTCCTGATAGTGTGGTCGGGGTTTTGTCTATTAAGGATGTACTCATGGCTCAAGCCAACAATTCATTGAATGCGGACAGCCCTATTGATGAATTGGTGCGGCCGGTTCACTTCGTGCCTGAATCCAAGCTTCTGGGTGAGCTTCTGGCTGAGATGAGAGATAGCAATTATCATATGGTAGTAGTTATCGATGAATATGGGGGTGTAGCTGGCATAGCCACTCTGGAACACCTGACCGCGGAAATCATGGGTAGCATTGGCGATGAGCTGGCTGGTAGGGAGGAAGACTTCGTGACCATCGATGCTAACACCTTTGAGGTTGATGGGGGGCTCAGGGTAGAGGAAGCCAATGAGGAACTGGAATTGGACCTGCCTTCTGGCGACTATGATACCATAGCTGGCTTTATTCTTAGCCATCTGGGTCGGATTCCAAAGCAGGGCGAGCAGCTAAGGTATAAGGATTTGAAGCTGGCCATACTCGAAATGCGGGAGAGGAAGATCGAGAGAATTCTGGTAACCAAGGAAAAGGATGCAGCGCCTGCGCCTTAAATTCGGCCGTGGTGAAGAGCTCAAGTTTCTTTCACATTTGGATTTAATGAGGCTTTGGGAGAGGGCCTTGCGCCGGGCTGGGTTGCCTCTGGCCTATTCGGAAGGTTTCACTCCTCATCCGCGGATCGCTCTGGCAGCCCCTCTATCAGTAGGTGTAACCAGCGAAGCCGAGCTAATGGATGTTTTCTTGTCCCGCTGGATAGCGCCGGACTCTTTTGTCGCTCAGGCAAAGAAGCAGTTACCTCAGGGCCTTGACTTGCCGGAGGCTTGGCCAGTTGGACTGAATATTCCATCACTTCAATCTCAAGTTCGCTTTGCTGAGTATAAGGTTGAGGTAGACACGGAGAAGGCGCGTCAAGAAGTAGAGTCAGCCGTACGGTCTTTGCTTTCAGCCGAGGAGCTACCGTGGCACCATTTCAGAGATACAGGCGCCCGCCATTATGATTTGCGTGCCCTGGTGGATGACCTGTGGCTTATCGACTGCCGTGATTCCCTGTGTGTTCTGGGAATGAGATTGCGCTGTGATGCCAGGGGCAGCGGTAGACCGGAGCAGGTGGCTAAAGCCCTGGGTTTCTCACAGCGTCCAAAATTCATCCACCGCACCAAGCTGATTTTAAGCTGAACAAAACCTGGTCGGAAAATGCAGCCGGTTGAATCTTCTCTGGATATGGAGCGTCAAGAGCTGGCTAAGGAATATGCCAGGCTTACCAGGCGGCTGTCTTTTGTCGAGCTGGCGGTAGTTGGTGCTTTGCTGTTGATGCTTGTTTTTGGCGGTGTCTCGGGCAGGCTGAGTCACTTCCTGGCTTTTCCTCAACCTTTGGCGTCAGCTTTGTATTTTGTTATTCTGGTGATTGGTTTGGGGATAATCACGATGCCGCTGACCTACTACCAGGGCTTCATCCTGCCGCGTCGCTACGGTCTATCGAATCAAGGGTTTAGCGCTTGGCTAGCTGACGGAGCCAAAGCGGCAGCGCTGGGCATTCTCTTAGGTTTGGGAGTAGTCATAGTCGTTTACCTGTTATTAGACCGTTTGCCAGATATTTGGTGGCTTTTGGCTAGCATTTTGCTGTTGTTCCTCAGCATGCTTCTGACCTGGTTAACACCCACTTTGCTTCTACCCCTTTTCTTTAAATTGGAGCCTCTGGATGATGTGGAGCTTAAGCAAAAGCTGACCAATCTGGCGAAACGGGCTCGGACTCAGGTTTGTGGTGTATTCACTATGGACCTGAGCAGCAAGGCTACTACAGCTAATGCCATGTTAGCTGGTTTGGGCGATAGCAGACGCATTATCCTCAGCGATACTTTACTCGAGCAGTACTCTCCTGAGGAGACAGAGGTAATCCTGGCTCACGAGTTGGGTCATCATCTTCATCGACATATCCCAAAGCTCATTGGCGTTCAAGCTGTTATAGTCTTGCTTGCCTTGTATTTGGCTGACCTGGTTTTGAAAGCTGGTGTTACCCCTTTAGGTTTCCAGGGGATTGCCGATGTAGCGGCTTTTCCGCTGCTGATTTTGTCTCTAGCCGCCTTTAGCCTGGTGATGACACCGCTGGTTAATACCTACAGTCGTTATTTGGAGACATCGGCTGATGAGACTGCCCTGGAGCTGACGGCTAATCCCCAAGCTTTCGTTGCGGCAATGACCAAGCTCACCAACCAGAATCTAAGTGTGGCTCAGCCCAGCCGCTGGGTGGAGTTGTTACTATATGACCATCCTCCATATACCAAGCGAGTGAACTTGGCTGGACGTTATTTTCAGGAAAGTTCTTGAGGAGGTGAGCGATTAGGCTTGTTTTAGTTCGGCATGGTGAAACCGTTTGGAATCAGCAACGGCGGATTCAAGGCGGTGGCAGTGACATTGAGTTAAGCGAAGTGGGGAGAACGCAGGCGGAGAGCCTCGGGCTATGGTTGAGAGAAATGGAGGTCAGCGCCATTTATTCCAGCCCGTTAAAGCGCGCTTTGGATACAGCCCAGGCTGTTGCTAGCCACCATAACTTGGCAGTGCAGGTTGAGCCTGATTTGAGGGAGATTGGAGCTGGTGAGCTCGAAGGCGTGGCCATCACTGAGCTCGGTGCTAGTTTGAGCCAGTTTTTGCTGCGCTGGCGAGAGGGACAAGGCTCGGAGAAAATGCCGGGTGGGGAGAGTGTAGTTGATGTGGCAAACAGAGCCTGGCCAGCCATTGAGCGCATAATTGACAAGCATAAAGAGGGAACAGTAGTAGTGGCCAGCCATTACTTTGTTACTGTCATCATTATTTGCAAAGCTCTGGGATTGCCGCTGAACCACATAGAGCGAATAAGAGTGCAGAATGCCAGCGTGAGCATACTCGATTTCGGAGATAATGGTGCTTGCCTGGTGTCCCTTGGCGATACCTGTCATCTACGAGGGGGCTAGACTTGGCTAAGAAAGAGAAGACTGTGGGACAGAGAGTCATTGGCTTTGTTCGGGAGCACAGTCTTGTTTCGGCGGGCGAAAGGCTGGTGGTGGCCGTGTCGGGAGGTGCCGACTCGGTTTGTTTGCTTCATATCCTGGCGCAGTGGCAAAGAGAGTTGGGTGCGGAACTCCATATAGCTCATCTTGATCACGGACTCCGTGGTGCCGAGTCCGACTCCGACGCCAGGTATGTTTCTGATTTGGCTTATCATCTGGATATTCCGGCAACAGTTGAGCGGCGGGATGTGGCGGCCTATCGCGACCAAGAAGGCTGCTCTCTTGAGGAAGCTGCTCGAGAGGTGCGCTACGGCTTCTTGGGTGTGGTGGTGGGGGCAGTGGGTGCCTCCAGGGTGGTGGTGGGGCATACCCGTGATGACCACATCGAAACTATCCTGATGCACTTGCTGCGGGGGACAGGCATGACGGGCTTACGTGGCCTGCAGCCTCGGTCGCTGCTGCAACATGGAGAAGACAGGGGACGAATTGAGGTAGTGCGGCCGTTGCTGGAAGTCACCCGACAGGAGACATTGGACTACTGCCAGCGATATCGGCTGGACCCACGGAGCGATTCCTCCAATACGTCGCCTGCTTTTCTTCGAAACCGTATTCGCCTTGAGCTTCTGCCCGTACTCAAAAGCTACAACCCCAGTATTGACAGAGCTTTGCTGAGGCTAGCTGCTATTGCTGGTGACGATGTTTCTTTTATCGAGGAGCAGGCCTCGCGGCTGTGGAATGAGGTAGCTAAAGAGGAAGGCGGCGCAATTTGCCTGGACGTGGGCAAGATTGTTGGCCTGCCGCGAGCTATGCAAAGGCAGATGTTTCGACTGTCAGTGGCGCATCTTCGAGGTAGTCTCAAAGATATTGAAGCTGACCATGTTGAGGCAATGGTGGATTTCTTGTCGAGACCAGCCGGGAAGAGATTGTGCCTGCCACAGGGCTTGACACTGTCTACAGACTATGGTCGTCTGGTTTTGACCTCAGGTCCGGCTTCTTTATGCCCGCTGCCTCCCCTTGCGAGTGTATCCAGCATTAATGTTCCTGGGGAGACTATCTTGCCGGGTTGGCGGATTAAGGCTGATGTACTTCAGGGGTCGGTTGATGGCGCTAACCATGGCCTTGTTGCCACCTTTGATTTCGATAAGGCCGGCAAGGAATTAACGGTGCGACCACGTAAACCGGGCGACCGCTTTCAGCCGTTGGGCATGAACCAAACCAAGAAGCTTCAGGACTTTATGGTTGATGCCAGGATTCCGCGGTCTTGGCGAGGCCGAGTTCCACTTGTTTGTTCGCCCAGAGAAATCTTGTGGGTGGTTGGCTGGAGAATCGATGATAGTGTTAAGGTTACCGAAACCACCCGGAAAATCCTGCGACTGGAGTTTGAGAGGTTAAGTTGATGGAGGTAAGTTCAGAGTTGCGTCTGCGTCGGCTCAGGGTGGATGAAGCCTTGCCAAAGCTTGACCACTACCTTAACGCTGCTTTCATGGACGGCTTGCCCTTTGTGAGCATCGTCCACGGGAAGGGGACAGGAGTGCTGCGTCAGGTAGTGCATGAGGCGCTGGCAGAACATCCTCTGGTCAAGTCCTTCCGCCCCGGTGGTTATGGCGAGGGAGACGCCGGGGTTACAATAGTTGAACTGGCAAATCATTAGATGACCGTGTTGCTGCAAGAAGCTATCCCCAGAAGCGACTGAAAGGAGGCAAATGATGAGCAAAATAGGTGAACGGCGTCAGCGGCTGCCCTTACGTTTTCCCTTTGAAAAGGCGGTAGAGAACTTCCGCTCTAAAGCCCTAAGTCACGATGACTACGACCCGGCCACTACGTTTGTTTGGGGTCAGATGATGGCCGTAGCCGTATTACGACTCTTGGAGGCGGTTGAGGAGCGCTTTGGTGCCGAGGGGCAGGAGCTGTGCAGGGATACAATAAATGAAGTAGGAAGGGATGTTTTTCTTCAGATGGCTTCGGGGGTTGAAGTCCCCCCTGACGTGGGCAACATCGAGATGGCTTCGTTGATAGGCAGCTGGATTAATGAAGTCATTTATGCTTCCATAGAAGAAGCTTTTGTCAAAAGTGAGGACGAGGCAGGCTTTCATATTCTTTATTGCCCGCATCAGGACATCTATCGTCCCTTCGACTGTAGAGTGCAGCGATATTTCGTCGAGGGAGTTCAACAGGCTGCGCGGGAGCTATGGGGCGACAGAGCCGACTTCGATGCCTTCTTCCGCTATAGCATTCCCCAAGGTTATGATACCTGTCTTTTTGAAATGAAGCCGAGGGAAGAGGGCGAAGACCGCTGGCGGCAGTATTCTGAGGAGCTTCAGCGCCGTGCTCTGGAACGTACAAAACACAGGAGCGGCGACAAGGGTGAGCAGAAGTAAAGCTTGGCTGAGCAGCTTCCCGGGATTGCCTGGTTTTCAGGCCTTTACCGGGTATTTGCTTGTCAGCCTACCACCTCATAGGAGGCCCCATAATCGGCCTCTTGCGAAGCTGGGGGGATTCATGCTACGGTACAGTGAACCCAAGCCAATTCAATCATGGGGATGTATAGCCGAACTAGTCAGGATATACCAAAGGGAAACGCCGTAGTCTCAAAGTCGCGCTAGAAGTCAGCTTTCGGTTGACAGTGAAGGAGGAGATGAAATGGAAGCTCTCTTACAATGGGGCCTTGACCTGGTTCTCGCCATCCAGCAAATCCATGGGCCGGTGCTGGACGGTATCTTCCGCGCTATCACCTTCATGGGAGAGGAGGAGTTCTACCTTATTCTCTTGCCTTTGCTTCTGTGGTGCGTGGACTTCGGACTGGGTGCACGCTTGGGTGCCCTCTTTCTACTCTCGAGCTATCTCAACTTTGGTCTCAAGGATCTGTTCCGGCAGCCGCGCCCCTTTGATCTCGACCCGAGCGTAAAGCTCTCCAGTGCCGAAGGCTACGGGTTGCCCAGTGGTCATTCCCAGTCGGCCGTTGTCGTATGGGGTAGTATTGCTGCCTGGGCACGCCGGAAATGGTTCTGGGCGGTGGCCATCGCTCTCATGGTGCTGATTGGCTTCTCGCGTGTATACCTGGGTGTGCACTTTCCTACAGATGTGCTTGCCGGCTGGGCAATCGGTGCCGTATTGCTAGTTGTCTGCCTGGCTGTGCAATCGAGGGTGGAGAAGTGGTTGGCGAAAGTGGGCCTGGCCATGCAGATCATACTCGCGCTCGCCATTCCTCTCATTTTGCTTCTGGTCCATCCTACCAAGGACAGTGTGACGACATTAGCGCCGTTGGCTGGCCTGGGGTTGGGGTTGGCATTGACGCACCGGTATATCTCCTTCAGCGCCCGTGGACCGTGGTGGCAGCGCGTCCTGCGCTTCCTCGTGGGAGGCATAGTGATGGCGGCACTCTACCTGGGGCTCAAGGTGGTGTTTCCCGGTGAGGAATCGGCACTCTACCTGGTCTTCCGCTTCCTGCGCTACTGGCTCATAGGGGTGTGGATTACCCTGGGCGCGCCATGGCTATTTCGGCTGCTGCGGTTAACAACGGAAGCCGAGAGGCTCGCTTGACCTTGTTCTGCCTTGGAGTTCAGGATTACCTTTCCTGTCCGCACTGACTGCGGCCGTACCCGGTTTTCCGGCAGCGACGAAATGGATTTGAAGCGAAGAATAGAAAGAAGCCACACGGCGGAGGGCTGAATTCTCTGGCTCGCATTCCCCTAAGATTCCAGCTGCAGGTCTTGCTGAGTTCACAGTATCCAAGTATGGGTCTGACCTAACCCCTTTCTTGATCCACAGTGTAACATTTCACCTGCACCAACTCTCAGGCGGCAAGTCACCGGCAAATTGGCTTTGATAAGACAATAGGATGAGCGTGGTGAGGGTTTCGTTCCTACTTTTGACCATCCTTGCCCATTTGCTCGTTCCGTTCCTTTTTTGCTTTCGTTTCGAGCCCACTTCCTTCGGGTTGCCGGGTTGATATACTTCAGGAAATGATTCGACCCAGTCATATCTATGTGTTAATCTTTGGTAGGATGAAAACAAGAGGAAGGAGTGCTTGGTGCCAAGAAATAAACTGAAGCTGGTCTCGTTTGTAAGAGGCCTCAGAAATCTGCTTGGCGTAGGCCCCCACTTACTCCTGTTAGGCCTCTTCCTTGAGGGTTTAACAATAGTAATTCAACAATGGGTTTCTTTTCCTATTCGGCTAAACTTAGAGATACAAATCCTCTTGACTATTCCTTGTGTCGTTGCATGCCTTCTGGGTATCATTTGGTTCAATCGCTCGCTTAACCTGGTAGAAGTCAACCTGCGAAATGGGAAGAATGAATTGATTACGCGTGGCCTTTTTACCTATGTGAGACATCCCCTCTATTCTACTATTATGATAACGATACCTCCGCTGGTGATTATTTGGTTTGCGGATCTCTTATTCTTCATTCCATGGGTTCTAGTAATTCTCATTTCCCATTATGTGGTTTCTCTCGAAGAGCGAGGATTGATTGACGCTTTCGGGGAGGATTACGAAGAGTATCGGAAGTACGTTCCAGCGTTACTTCCCTACAAGGGCGCCGGCGGTAAACGCTATCGTGAGATCTTAGGACGTCGAAGGTTAGCGGCGAGGCAATGACGGGATAGAAAAAGCCTGACCTGCTTCCAGTTATTGTACTGCTTGTTGAGTTAGGTCTGCCGGCGTGAGAGCTGGGAACTAGGATTAATGGTGATGGTGCCAGTACCAGGTAGTCTTGCAACCCTCGAGTTCCAACAAAGGAAGGAACGCATATCAGGGCAATTTCAACGAGTCTCGAGGCAACAAAAGCCCGTATTGTGTCATCTGGCCAATGTAAGTACCCCCTCCAGCCTTGTAACTACACTCCGCACGTACAGGGGTAGGGATACTAGGTTCGATTGTCACCCTTGGCCTGAGGCAGATGTGATTGACGTTTAGGTTAATCAAGGTCAAGCGGGTTGCGGCACTGGCGACATCTCTTGGCCCCCCTGAATGCCGCATAACCACAATGGGGGCAGACGTAGCGTTTCTCTTCCTGCTTCATCCATCTCTCGGTCCCCAGTTCCCTCCATGTCGGTATGGCGCGCATAATCACTTTCTTGCCCACCTCGATAGGGAAATCCTCTATCCACTGGCAGGGAAAATCAGAGCACTGATGACAGCCTTCAATGCCTTTTGTTGCGCTACAGGACCTAATGGGACACCTAACGCAAAAACCGAAGGGTCTACTTGAGAGGCATCCCTCGCAAGCAATTTCCTCGACTGGTACATTGTATACACTCGTCAGTCTTTCCTTGAACTTGATGTTGCTGTCTCTGTGCGCTATGTATACTCCACAGACCCCACAGTAAAGGCCACATGGTGCAGCAAGTTCCTTCTTGGCTTCCATAGTTTCTCTCCTTGACGATGATTTGACTCACCCTTGGCAGCGTAGTCAACGCAGATTATATGTGTAATAAGGCTGGATAGCAAAACGCCAGTTGAAGTCACAATACCCAGATTGTGTCATCCCGCCAATGCAACTTTGCTTCCAATTGTTGTAACTACGTTCCGCACGCACGCGGGTTCACCTCCGCTTTTGGACGTATTGAGGGATATTCTATTCTGCCTTGGCTGAGTGTATAATGGCGGCAGATATGGAACCCTGTGAGGGTCTTTAGTGAAGAACATGCCCAGATGGCTTTGGGGTGCTGCTGAGGGCTTGGCTCTTTTAGCGGTCTGCTTACTTATTGGTTGTCGGCCGGCCCCGCCAGAGATTCTTGCCTTCGATGCCACTCCTGCCCAGATTAGTGCCGGCGAGTCAGCAACCCTACGCTGGGTTGTTAAAGGAGCTCATAGCGTCGATATAGACCAGGGTATAGGTAAGGCTGCCGCTGTTGGAAACGGACAGGTATCACCAGCCACAACCATTGCTTATACTCTGACCGCCGCCAATACAGCGGGTACTGCCAGCAAGTCCGTGGTCATTGTCGTTAATGCGGCGCCGTTGCCACCTCCGGATAGCACGGCGCCCGTAATCACAAATGTGTCAGCTTCCTCCGAGACGGAGATGAGCGCTGTTGTGAGCTGGTCAACAGATGAGCCGGCTAGCAGCCAGGTCGAGTATGGCAGGACCGTCGATTACGGTTCAATTACTGCTTTGGATGAACAGCTAGTTACCAGTCATATTGTTGGCTTAGAGAGCTTGGAGCCTCGTACCTTCTATCACTTCAGGGTAAAGTCAAGAGACCAGGCTGGCAACGAGGCCTTGTCAGGCGATTATACCTTCGCCACAACCGCGCCGAAATCACCATATGTGCTGGAGTTGCTATCGTCCGAGTGGGGGAGAAGGGTCGAGGGACACCCAATGTTTGAGACCTCAGTTCTTTTCATTACAGGCACAGTGAGGAACGCGAGCCATGCATCGGTGAGAGGTATGGCATGCACAATGCAATGTTGGAGCGGGGAGACCCTGGTGAAGTCCGAAGTACGTGTCTACCCTAGCCACATTCTGCAAGGGTATCATTTCGATTTTGACATTCACACTGCCGATGACCCGGCTGTCGACAATGTCACCGTAGAATTCACGGACTCTTTGGGCCATGAAATCAGCCTTATTGTGGAATGACTCTGTATCACGTGCCCTTGGCATCGACAACCAAGTTTCGGATAGCGGTATTGACCTACCCCAAATAAAGGAAGCCACGCCCGGAGGGCTGAATTATCTGACTTGCATCCTGCCAGAGTTTCAGCTACAGGTTTTGCTGACTTCATAGTATCCACACATGGGTTTGATCGGCCCCTTTCTCGATCCAGAGTCTAACATTTTACGTGGACCAACTTTCACGGAACAGGTCACAAGCAATTGACAACATGGTTGCTGTATAGTAGATTGCACCTAAGTAGGGTTAGATTGATAGCAATTGGCCAATTGAGCGGTAAATTCATGTATATGGCAGAACTGAGAGGCAAGCTGTCAGAGAAATCTGAAAGACGAGAGGACATATTGACGTCAAACGTCTTTTCGCTTTTTAAGTACGCAGATAGGAAGGTATTCCTTAGATCTTTCCTATGCCATTTGAGTATTAAT
>JACNFS010000123.1 GCA_014384515.1 Dehalococcoidia bacterium
TCTGATTTCATATTCAAGATGCACGAGGACCGGCCCAATATTGCCGACGCAATCATGAATGGAGAGATTCAACTGGTCATCAATACGCCCAGCGACAAGCTTAGTCGATACGATGACTCTTACATTCGGAAGGCAGCGATTAAGTATAAGGTGCCCTATATAACGACCTTGGCGGCTGCTGCGGCCGCCGCCAAGGGGATTGCTGCGCATCGCAACGGTAAGTCAGGAGTCAAATCCCTGCAGAGTTATCACGTGGACATCAAATAATTGAAGCAGGTTTCGGCTACCATCTTCTCAAGCTCCGAGCTCATGCCCGGATGTCATCTTATCTGCCTCGAAGCTCCTGACATTGCTGCCATAGCGAGGCCAGGGCAATTCGTTATGGTGAGCTGCGGCCAAGAGCCTACATTACGTCGCCCCTTAACTATCCACCAAGTAGCCCATTCGGGGCAGCTCCATCTGCTTTTCAGCATAGTTGGTAAAGGCACCTCATGGCTTTCTCACCGTCAAGAAGGGGAAACACTGGATTTGCTGGGGCCCTTGGGTAATGGTTTTTCTACCGAGCCAGCTTCAAGAAACTTGCTACTGGTAGCTGGCGGCATAGGTATTGCCCCCTTGGCCTTCCTCGCTCAGCAAGCGCTAAGTGAAGGAAAGTCAGTGAGCTTGCTCTTGGGTGCACGCACAGATGCCGGACTTTATCCGCAGCGACTTTTGCCCGGCGGGATTGAGACTATTGTCGCTACCGAAGACGGCAGCACCGGCACGAAGGGCATGATAACCGACATCTTGCCAGATTACGTTGATTGGGCTGATCAGATTTATGCCTGCGGACCGCTGGCTATGTACCAGACAATAGCCACGGAGAATCGGCAAGGGCGTGTGAGAAAGCCAGTCCAAATTTCACTGGAAGTAAGAATGGGCTGTGGTCTGGGAGCTTGCTATGGCTGCAGCATAAGAACTAGACGCGGCATGAAACAGGTGTGCCTGGACGGGCCTGTTTTCAATCTAGACGAGATTATTTGGCAGGAGGTGAAGATATGACGGTAACAAGCAAGACTATTCAGCTCAGCACGAAAGGAAATTGCGATGTAGTTGACATAACATCCGAAGTAGCCAGAGAAGTTAGCGATTCGGGCATCAGCAACGGTACAGCCACCATATTCATTACTGGCTCCACAGCCGGAGTTACTACTATCGAGTTTGAGCCCGGCCTGGTGGCTGATTTTAGAGATATGTGGGATAGGGTGATACCGCAGAACATCCCTTATCAACACGACCGTGCCTGGGGAGACGGGAATGGCCATTCACATGTTCGCGCCTCGCTTCTCAGCGCCTCCATGACCATCCCGTTCATAAACAAAAGGCTGGCACTGGGCACCTGGCAGCAAATAGTTCTGCTGGACTTCGACAATCGGTCAAGGTCACGGGAAATCGTTGTGCAGGTTATCGGTGAATGAATAGGGGGCAGCATCACTTTCTCAAGTGCTTGTGTGGCATAATAGGGGGGGAAAGTATTATAATTCAGAGATTTGGCGCTGAGGTTGAGGAGGTCTGGTGATTGATGGGGAGGCGAAGCCATGAGGCAGATGTAATGCTTGTCGAGGCTCAATAGGGACTAGATCATAAAGAATGGAGAGTGCAGTCAAAATGAGAAAAAGCGTAATCACAGCAATCGTCTTTCTTCTGGTCGTATCTCCAATGAGCATTACTGGTTGCGGTGGTAATGGAGAAGAAGCTGATGAGAGGCAGATAGTTGCGGTGGAGCGGGGCGACCTGGTAGTGACCATTACAGCCGATGGTAATTTGGACATGCCGCATCAGGCAAAGCTGCGTTTTGGCACCCCGGGCACGGTGAAGGAGGTATTTGTACAAGAGGGAGACAGAGTCAGGGAGGGAACACTAGTAGCTAAGTTGGATGACACTGTTCACAAGTTAGCGATAGCTGCAGCCCAGTATGATGTGGAATTGGCCATGAATGAAATAGTGGAAAAGATACATCCAGCGCTGATGGGCTACCCAAAATTCTATCCTGACCCCAGCACCGTCCTGTATGTAGAACAAGCCCAGGAGGAACTGAATAAAGCACAAGAATTAATAGCGGAAAGCAACTATCAGAAGGCCGCTTCTGAAGTGCGCCTGGCTCAACATGACCTGGGAGCAGCTTACTATATGCTCAATGTGCCAGAAATAGCACTGGCTTCAGAATATCGCGATGAGATGACGGGCGAGGTACTTAACAGTTATCCGAACATCCCAAAGGCAATCGAACTCCTGGAGCAGGACCAGGAAAGGTTGGATGAGATACAAACGCTGATAGGGCTGGGTAGCTACGGGGAAGCTTCAGCTAAGTTGAGCACGGCCCAGGACAAGCTGGGGGAGACCTATCGACTGGTTGATTCGGCCAGCGGTAGAATAAGGATGTCTCAGCGAATAGGGGAATGCTGCGGGCAACTCACGACGCAAGGGGAAAGAACCGGAGCGACAGGACTAATGCCAATACCATACCCTGATACCTCTACCTCGCTCGACTGGCTGAGGCAGGTCGAAGAAGAACTGCAAAAGATACAAAACCTTATGGAGCAAGAAGACTATGCTGAGCTGGAGCTTGCCGAAGCTATACGCATGGCTCAACACGAAGTGGAAATGAGCCAGACGATACTTGAAAACAACGAGCTGATTTTCAGGAGTGGCCTTAACCTCAAAGCCTCAAGACAATACAGCCTCAACTTACAGAAAGCCGAGGACGCAGTAAAAAAGGCCAAGCAAGAGCTTATGAAAACAGAGATTCTGGCTCCTTTTGATGGTATCGTAGTTGATGTCGGCGTAAAGGAGAACGACCAGCTTTCATCTTTCGATTACTCCTCGGTAACAGCCGTTCACCTGGTAGACACCAAGACGGTGAAAATGGAAGGCGTGGTAGATGAGATAGATATTTACCAGGTGGAGGTAGGGCAGGAAGCCATCGTCACTGTAGACGCCTTGCCTGATGTTGAGGTAAAAGGCAAGGTAACCTTCATCTCGCCTTTTGGCACAGAGGAAACTGGAGTCGTCGAGTTTGCGGTGACCATATCGCTTGAACCTGCTGAAGTAGAGCTTAGGGGAGGCTTGACTGCTACCGCTGATATCATTGTGGAAAAGCATGAGAATGTGCTGTTGATACCCAACCGGGCTGTCAAAGGTTTGGTTGGAGATTACTGGGTGGAAGTCGTAATAGATGAGGCAACCGAGGAAGTTGAAAAAAGGCAGGTTGTTTTAGGCGCTCAAGACGCGAAATTCACCGAGGTAATCTCCGGCCTTGAGGAGGGAGAAAAGGTGATGGCAGAGGCAACCCGTGGCGGGACACGCTCGTTCTTCTGATGAAGACCAGCAGCTCAAGCGAAATAAAACCGCGTTAGTCAGTTTTAGGTAACAGCGATGATTAATCTGGAGAACATAACGAAAATCTACAAGATAGGGGACGTCCAGGTTGTAGCTGTGAATGGCATAACCTGTCACATTGAGACGGGAGAGATGGTCTCTATCATGGGGCCGTCGGGCTCGGGTAAATCCACCTTGATGAATCTCATTGGCTGCCTGGATACACCAACTTCGGGGATATACAAGTTGGGAGGAATGGACGTCAGCCGTTTGACGGAAAACGAGTTAGCTGACATAAGAAACAAGAAGATAGGCTTTGTTTTTCAATCTTTTAACCTATTACCCCGGGCTACGGCCGTGACTAATGTCGAGTTACCCCTGGTCTACAGTGGCGTTCGGAACAAGCGGCAGCGTGCCATGGAGGCTTTGGAATCAGTGGGTATGGCCAACCGGGCTAGCCATCGCCCTACTGAGATTTCGGGTGGTGAGCAGCAGCGGGTGGCCATTGCCCGCGCCTTGGTCAACAATCCATCGCTGATTCTAGCGGATGAACCTACCGGCAATGTGGATACCCAGACAAGTAAAGGCATCATGGCTGTCTTGCAACAACTAAACAGACAGGGTATCACCATTATCATTGTCACTCATGAAGAGGATATTGCTGATTACACACAGCGCACTATTCACCTCAGAGACGGTCAAATTGTTAATGAGAAAAAGAGATGAATCTCTGGGAGAGCATAGTTACTTCGTGGCAAACCCTGTACACGAACAAGCTGCGGTCTGCCCTGACCATACTCGGCATTGTAATCGGTGTCAGTGCCGTCGTCTTCCTGGTATCCTTTGGTAGAGGACACGAAGCTAATGTTACCGCCATCTTCGAGAGCATGGGGGCCAACGCTATTTACATCACCAGTGCCACCAGTATGACGGCAGGGCTGGGGGGAGCTACTGGAAGTCTCACCATTGAAGATGCCGAAGCTCTAGCTAACTCTAATCGGGCTCCGTCCATAGATGTAGTTGCTCCTATGATTGAAAAAATGGGCAAAGTCATCTATGGCAATGAGAATAGGACTGTTGACATTATAGGTGTCACCCCCGAGATTGCACAGGCCATTAGCTACCCCGTAGCTGAGGGGGAGTTTATTTCTGAAGACGACGTGAGACGAAGAACGGATGTTGCGTTACTGGGAAGCAAGACTGCCTCAGACCTTTTTGGCACAGCAAACCCTTTAGGGGAAATCATCCGGGTAAGCGGGCGCAAGTTCGAGATTATCGGTGTCCTCGAAGAGAAAGGCGCTATGTTTGGTGCTGCCGACGATTTTGTAATGATTCCCCTGACGACAATGCAGTCGAGAATCTTGGGGCAGACAACTGCCCGGGGGCGACCCGTCCAGACTATCGGTGTCACGGCGGTGAGTACCGACCAAATAGATGCCGCCCGCGAGCAGATTAGTTCCATTCTGCGGCAGCGTCACCATATCAGGGAGGGGGAAGACGATGACTTTGTCGTCATCGATATGCAGGAAATCATCAACCGGATGCATGAGGTACTCGGTATCTTTCAGGTCTTTATAGGCAGCGTTGGTGCTATCTCCCTCCTTGTTGGTGGCATCGGGATTATGAATATAATGTTAGTCTCGGTAACCGAGCGCACCCGAGAGATCGGTATTCGGAAAGCTGTCGGTGCCAAACGCCAGGATATTCTGCGCCAGTTTTTGATTGAAGCTGCCATGCTTAGCCTGTCTGGCGGCGTCATCGGACTAACCATAGCTTTGATAGGAACTGTATTGGTTACCGGCGTAGAACTGGGAGCATATTCCGTCAAGGCCCCTCTGTCAATTGATATCGCAATTATTGCCCTCTCGGTGGCGATCTTCGTCGGCCTGGCTTCTGGTATTTACCCTGCTTACAGAGCTGCTAGGCTTGACCCAATCGAATCTTTACGCCACGAATAGCCCTATTTCCCGTGGACTAAGACTGGAAGCGCAACATAGGCTTGACACGTTGTGCTGAGGTTGCAAATGATTGGCGTTGTATGCGGTCTGGGAAAGTAGGGCGTTTTGCTCCTGAAAGGAATAGCTACTTTGGAGGCCAAGGGCCCGTTCCCCGACGATGCTACGGTATCTTGTCCCAGCCCCCAGAATTCCCAGGCAAATACGGAGTCTAGATGAATATCGTAGTCTTCGGGTTAGCTAAGCTCACCGATAGTATCATAATGAATGCTTATCTATGGGTAGGAGAATCGCGATGTTAAGGTTTCTATCAAGACAGAGTACCAAGAAGCGCAACACGGGCAAAGAGAGCCTGTACCCCGAACGCCTGATACAACTACATAATGTCGGTAAGGCCTATAAAACCCAAGCCGGTGAATTCATTGCTCTCAAGGACATCGAACTGGCAATTGGAGCCGGCGAGTTCGTTGGTGTGATTGGCAAGTCGGGAAGCGGCAAATCCACTCTGATTAACATGATTGCCGGCATTGACCGCCCCTCCGCAGGTGAGGTTTACGTCGGGGGTACTCCGATACATAGTCTAGATGAAGGCGGGATGGCAAAGTTGCGGGGTCACAAGCTGGGGATAGTTTTCCAGTTCTTCCAGCTCCTCCCAGTACTGACTGCAATTGAAAATGTGATGCTGCCTATGGATTTCTGCAAGTTGTACACCCGGCGCGAACGCCGTGAACGTGCACTTTACCTTCTCGATCTGGTGGGAGTTGCTGAGCATGCGTATAAACCGCCGTCCATGCTTTCCGGCGGCGAGCAGCAGCGAGTAGCGGTTGCGCGGGCGCTTGCCAACGATCCACCTATTATCTTGGCCGACGAGCCAACGGGCAACCTCGACTCAAAAACAGCGGAGCTGGTATTCCAGTTGTTCGAGGAACTGGTGCTAAGTGGCAAGACAATCCTCTTGGTCACGCATGACAGCGACCAGGCGAAACGTGTCAATCGCGCTATCATTATCTCTGATGGCGAGATTTTCGAAGAGTACCTGGCCAGAACCTTCCCTTCATTGACAGAACGACAACTGATTTGGGCTACATCAAAACTCCAACTGCAGAAGTACCACGCTGGTTCGATTATTGTTCGGCAGGGCGAGCCGGCTGACAAGTTCTACATTGTCACTAAAGGGCAGGTTGAGGTTATCTCACCGACACCTGATGGGGGACAGTGCGTGGCCGCCCATATCGAGAGTGGCGAATATTTCGGCGAGATCGAATTGCTTCAGGGCGGCGCGAGTATTGCCACAGTCCGCGCTCCGCTTGACAGCGAAGTGGAAGTCGCAATCATGCACTACGATACTTTGAACAAGCTTATCAGTGAATCCGAGTCTACCAAGAAAGAGATAGCCTCTGTTGCGCAAGAGCGCCTGAAGGACAATCATATCCATTAAGGAAGTGAATAATGCGTGACCCGCGTTGGCGCAAAGTTCTCCGTGACTTGTGGGGCAACAAGACCAGGACGATGCTGGTTGTGTTGGCGATCGCCGTCGGCATTTTTGCCTTCGGTAGCGTTTTCATCACGCAGGAAGTGCTCTTGGCAGACCTCAGCGCACAGTATCGCTCTATTAACGCGTCCACCATTACCATGGGCATTCCATCCTTTGAGGATAGCTTGGTGCGGTGGATGCGTCATCAGGAACAGGTCGCTGATGCTCAGGGACGGGCGATGCGGAGAGTCAGGCTGCTGCGAGGGAACCAAGCATACAACGTCGACTTATATGCCTTTGATGATTATGAGAATATACAGGTGAACCGCATCAGCATGGAGGAAGGAACGTGGCCACCCCGCAAGCGCGATATTTTGTTCGAGCGTGCCTCAATTCCATTGACTGGTGCTCAGATTGGCGATACCGTTGTAATCGAGCTACCCAACGGGCGGCAGCATAAACTGAAGGTTGCTGGAACTGTCCATGACCTAAGAGCCATCCCTGCAAGCATATGGCCGGAAATAAGCGGGTATGTTTCCCTTGAAACGATGGAGTGGCTCGGTTTCCCATACGCGTACAACCAGCTTGAGATCGTTGCTCAAGATGAGTTCGATAGCCGTGCCAAACTTGAAGGGCTTGCATATGAACTCAAAGAAAAGCTGGAACACAAAGGCTTTTCCGTCGGTTCTATTCGTGTTCGCGAACCCGGTGAGCACTGGGCGGAGGATACCACGGCAAGCTTTGTAGCTATTCTGGGCGGTGTCGGTATCTTCTCGCTTGTCTTGAGCGGGTTCTTGGTACTAAATACCATCACCGCGATGCTATCCCAGCAAAGACGCCAGATTGGCATGATGAAGGCCATTGGTGGGACCGGAGGGCAAATCACCGGTATTTACATGGTGATGGTAGCATGTTTTGGCCTGCTGGCACTGTTTGTTGCCTTGCCTGTTGGCTCATGGCTGGCCTACTTGTTCACTCTTGCTATGGCACAGTTTCTGAATATCGATATCCTGCATTTCCACATGCCGTTGCAGGTTTTTCTGTTGGAGGTGATAGCAGCGCTCCTTGTTCCCATAGTGGCGGCTCTTTTACCTGTCCTGAATGGGGTGAGGGTGACAGTGCGGGAGGCTATTAGCACCTACGGCATTGAGAGTAGGAGCGAGGGGGGGCTGATTGACCGCATGTTGGTCCGAGTGCGTGCGCTACCGCGCCCGGTGTTGCTTTCTCTGCGTAATACCTTTCGGCGCAAGGGGCGGCTCTTTGTGACTCTGGGCACACTTGCCCTGGCAGGTACGCTTTTCGTAAGCATCGCGAATGTGCGAGGCGCAATGGAGGCTGAACTCACTAAGGTTCTCAAGATGTACGACTTTGAAGTCCAGCTATTCCTCGATAACAGCTATCGGAGCCGGATGCTTGAGCACAGGGCGGAGCAAATGCCGGGCGTCATCCTGGCGGAGGGACGGACGTCGGCGGAGATGCAGCGTGTCAAGCCGGATGGTACTGAAGGGGTAACGTTTGGTGTTATCGGATTACCTCCCGATTCGGACTTCGTCCAACCTACGTTGCTCTCAGGGCGCTGGCTACAGGAAAAGGATCGCAACGCCATTGTGCTCAATAGTGAGTTAATTCGAGACGAGCCTGACATTCGAGTGGGTGACGAGATTGTGTTGAAGCTAGGTAATAAGGAATACGACTGGGAGGTAGTGGGCATCATCCTTATGACTACGAGGGGGCTTGGCTATGCTCCGTTCGACTATTTGTCACATATCAAGAAGGCGGGGGGTTTGGCTTCCAGGTTGCTCGTCAAAACAGAGCAGAAAGGCGGCCAGTTTCAGTCTACAGTGGCGAGGGCACTAGAGGACGGGCTCAAAAGTGCTGGAATCGGCGTTGTCTATTCGATGACGATAGATGATATCATTAGGTCTAATGCCAGCCGGATGGACTTCCTGATTAACTTCTTGATGTCCATGGCGGTTATGGCGGCGGTGATTGGAGGGCTGGGGCTGGCCGGCACGATGACTCTAAACGTGCTGGAGCGTACTCGTGAAATAGGCGTGATGCGTTCCATCGGTGCATCCAGCGGTATGGTGGGCAGTATTGTCCTCACCGAGGGAATGTTGATCGGCTTCATCAGTTGGCTATTAGCGGTTCCCCTCAGTGTGCCTGTGAGCTTAGTCTTCGGTTCCGTAATAGGCCACGCCTTCTTTGACCGACCGTTGGGGTTCAGCTTTTCGCTGACGGGCCTGACCATCTGGTTGGCAATCGTGATGATTGCCTCCGTCGTAGCTAGCTTGTTACCTGCTCATCGCGCAATGACTATGAGCGTGCAGGAAACACTGGCGTATGAGTAGCCTCGGAGCTGGCGTACCTGCCGACCTTGCCGTAATGGAATCCCTGCGCCAAGAATAGCCCTATTTCCCCTAGACTAAGGCTGGAAACTCAACATAAGTCTTACAACGTTGTGTCGAGGCTGCAAATGACTGGCGTTGTATGTGGTCTGGGAAGATAGCACGTTTTGCTCCTGAAACAAAATACAAGCCAGCTTGTTTTGCAAGTTACTCCCAGTGCTGGTTGTAATTGCTTGGCTGATATAGCGCACCGAGTGGTACTCATTAGGAACACAGCGAAAAACCATTGCCTAAGTGGTGTCCGTGAACATTCTAAGATAGTACCAGTCATAAGGTACATATGTTTGCCGCAGCGATTACATGAGCAAGCAAGTCGCTTGGTTATCCTTGAATGATTAGTAACCATCTGGCACTGCGGGCAGAAGACACCATCAGGATAGAGATAGTTCTTGAGCCATTCTAGGCAGGCTGCACCATCGGGGAATTGTTTGTTGAAGTCAGCTATTGTATAATTATTCATCTAGGTACGCCAAGAAAAGTAGGACAATCCATATCTGGCTGGACGTTTGCCCTTGTTCGACTCAACGACCGAACCTCCTGATGTGGTTCCCCCAAACGTATAATCGGCTGACAAATTATCATTGTCAATACCCACGACCACTCATGCAAATGTTCACGTGTGTTGAGGGAATAATAACCGAAATAATATAGTGAAGACTATGTCGAAGAAAAAAGTGGTGTTGGCTTATAGTGGAGGTTTAGACACCTCTGTAATTTTGAAATGGTTAGTGAATGAAGGATACGACGTTGTCTGTTTTGTTGGTGATGTCGGGCAAAAAGATGATTTTGAGACAATTGAGAAGAAAGCTCTGAAGAGTGGAGCGTCGAAGGTATATATTGAAGACCTGAAAGAAGAATTCGTTATAGATTTTATTTTTCCAGCTCTCCGAGGGAATGCAAGATATGAGGGACGATATTTGTTAGGGACTTCTTTGGCCAGACCACTTCTTGCAAAAAAACAAATTGAGATAGCGGAAAAAGAAAAAGCCGAATGTGTAGCTCATGGAGCAACTGGTAAAGGCAATGATCAGGTAAGATTTGAGCTAACCTACTGTGCGCTAAATCCAAATATAGAAGTCATCAGTCCTTGGAAAACCTCTGAATTTCTGGCAGAGTTCAAAGGGAGAAGTAGTCTTATTGATTACGCAAAGAAATGGAAAATTCCTATCAGAGCCACAACGAAAAAGCCTTATAGCGAGGATGAGAATTTAATGCATATTAGCCATGAGGCGGGAATTTTGGAAGACCCCATGTTGAGACCGCCAGAGAACTTGTTTACTATGACCACTTCTCCCAAGAAAGCCCCGGATAAAGAAACGATAATTGAAATTCATTTTGAAGACGGATACCCCATACAAGTTGTGAACAAAAATAATGGAAACGGTAAAACCAAACCTTTAGAATTATTCATGTATCTCAATGAGTTGGGAAGCAAAAACGGGATTGGCAGAGTAGATATGGTTGAAAATAGATTTATTGGTATCAAAT
>JACNFS010000125.1:0-3963 GCA_014384515.1 Dehalococcoidia bacterium
GTGCCTCGCAACGACGAGAGGAGAGGCTATGTGTCACTGATCATGTGAACGAGTATAATTGATTGTTCGGGGCTAGGCCTCGTGCTATACTTGATATTTGGTGATGAATTGTGCCGGGAAAGTTGCGTGGCATCAGAGCAGTAGAGGCTCTCAGGGGGGATGGGTGGGATGTTCCACAAGAGGCTGGTGTCTTATTTGGCAGAATAGAAGTGGCTTAGGGTATATGAAAGCGTAGTTGGGAAAAATCGGTGTCGTTAGATTTGGCTCAGGTAGTTGCCCAGATTGAGGATTTGGCAGCGAGTTTGAAGGCTCGGGAAGGGGAGAGGCGAGCTAAACTTGATTTTGCCTTGGAAACCCTTCAGTCTCCAGCTGCTGAGCTTGATCAATTGAGACAGAAGATTGAGACAAGCAAAACCACCTGGCTAGTAGCTGACTTAAGGGAAAGGATTGACCTGTGTCAGCCGGCACCATCCTGTGTTCAAGATTTTGTTGTTTTGGCTACAGATGGCTCTCACATCGACGTTGACCGTCACCACTCTGCCCGCTGTTTTCTGATTAATATTGGCATTGCTCAGCTTCAATACGGTCAAAATCCTGACGCCTGGCTTTCCAGTTCACCGTCCCTTTATTTCAAAGATGACGAGGTGGTCATTTCCTCTTCAGATGGCCGGCAAGTTCCGATAGAAGGACAGCTTCTGGGGGTAAAGCGTAGTGTTGAGGAATGCCGCGTGTTGGCCGAGCGAGCCAGCGGGATAGAAACAAACTTGCCTGTTGTGGCATTGGTCGATGGCTCACTTATCCTCTGGGGCCTAGCGGGACAAGCTTATCCTGATTTTGTCATCCGCGGACTCTTGGTAGATGGCTTTCTGAAGCACCTTGATGTCCTGAGGGGGCTGAGCCGAGAAAGGCAACTGGCCGTAGCCAGCTATATCAGCTTTCCGCGCAGTGCTGATGTGGTCAATGCATTGCGTCTGGCTATCTGTCCTCACCAGCCTGTTGATTGTGACCATTATTGCGCCGGTAGGTTCGAGGGGAGGGAATGTGACGCCGTTGCTGGCTTGCTTGACCGTGACCTTTTCAGCCTGCTGCTGGCCCCGGGGGAACGGTCAGCTATGTTTGGCAGTCGTTCTTCAGTGGTAGAGAAACATTATGGAGTTCACGAAGTCAATTTCTTCTATATCAAGCTGGACAGAGAGATAGCTCGAGTGGAACTTCCTCTTTGGGTGGCTGAGGATAAGAAGTTGGTTGAGCTCGTCCATTCGGCGATTCTAGACCAGTGTCAGCGAGGACTAGGTTATCCGGTTGCCTTGAGCGAAGCTCATGAGAAAGCTGTGGTAACTGCCGCCGATCGGGAGCAGTTCTGGGGACTTGTGGAGGAGACTCTAGCCCAGGATAGACTCTACCTGGATATCTCGGCTAAGCAACAAAGCAAGAGAACCAGATGGATTTAGGATTTACTAATCTCACCCCTTTTAATAAAACGGTGGCAGAGAAGTAAGCGAAGGCAAAAAGAGGTTGGAATAGCTTATTAGAATAGGAGGGAAAAGGATGGGAACTAAGGGAAGGAAGAATGTGAAAAAGTCCAAGAAGCAACAAAAGGAGAAGAAGCCAGAGAAGAAATAAGAAACCAAAAATGGATAAAGCACAGCGGGTAGCTGAGGTTATTGAAGCCAGCAGTGCTGAGTTTGTGGCTCAGTGTTACTAGCTTGAGCAAGCGCCTCCATTGGGCAGCCTGGTGAAGACGAGGGAGGACATAGTTTGCGAAATCTATGCCATTGTTTGCAATGTTGAAACTCATAGCCTTGATCCGGGGCGACGTGTGGTTGCTCGGGGTGAAGGGATGGAGACGGAGGAGGAGATCTTTCGGGCTAATCCTCAGCTAGCCAAGCTTTTGGCCACTGATTTCAAGGCTTTGGTCGTTGGGCATCGTCAGGGGAATGGCCTATATCATTATTTGCCACCGAAGCCAGCACCTATTCACGGCTTTGTCTACGTTTGTCAGCTTGAGGAGGTGGAACTGTTTGCTCAGTCCCTGGATTTTCTTAGCTTGCTTGTGGATGCCAGGTTATCTATCTCTGTAGACGAGGTTATCGCTGCTTGTCTTCGCTATGCCAGTCGAGCTTATCCTGATTCTGAGGCTTTTCTGATTAAAGCTGGTAGGGAGATGGCTCGGTTACTAAGCAGTGATGTGCAAAGACTGAACTCAGTTCTCAAGAGGCTTAGATGATGAGCAATCACGATTTGGATGAAACAACCTGCTTGGGCACCGTCATTTCGGGCTCTCTGACCAGAGGTGTGGAGGTGAAGCTCGATGCTTCGGTTTCGGTAGAAGATATTGCAGTGGGACGCTATGTAGCCATCGAGGGAGAGAAACGCCGTTTCTTTGGCATGATTACCGATGTTAGCCTCGAAGCTATTGACCCTAAAGCGATGTTCACACCGCCTGATATCTCTGACCCTTTCATTGCACAGGTAATTGCAGGGACAACTATCTACGGAAAGCTTCGTGTTTTACCCATGCTGACCATCGGCGGGGACGCAGCAAGCATACTTGAGGGGCCTCAGCCAGTAAAGACAGTGCCGACTCATTTCTCTGAAGTGAAGTTAGCTTCTCAACGGGATGTGGAGCTGGTTTTCGGTGCTGAGGATGACAAGAGATTCTCTGTCGGCACACCTTTAGATATGGAGACCAAGGGCTGCCTTGATGTATCCAAGTTTGTTGAGCGCTCTAACTGAGTTTTCGGTAAGAGTGGTACGGGAAAGACTTTTCTTACTCGGTTGCTCCTTGTTGGTATGCTACAAAAACAGGCGGCGGTGAGGTTGGTTTTTGATATGCATAGTGAATATGGTTGGGAGGGGAGAAGCGAGAAAGGCTACAAAGTAAAGGGGCTAAAACAGCTTTTCCCGTCCAAAGTAGCGGTCTTTGCCTTGGATGAGGAGAGTTCACGGTGGAGGAAAGTAAGCACTGATTTCGTGGTCAGGATAGGCTATGATGAGATTGAGCCTGAGGATATCGACTTGCTCAGACAAACACTGAACCTCACTGAGGCTTCCACTCAAGCGGTGTATCAGCTGGCACGGGAGTTCGGCGATAGGAAATGGCTGGAAACTGTACTCAATTTAGAGGAAGACGACAGCAAGCAGCTTATTTCTAAGCTTAATATCCATGATAGCACCTACCGCAATTTGCGCCGTGGGCTGGAGAATTTGCGGCGGTTTCCCTTTTTGGTACCTCATGCTCCGGATAATTCGGTGCGGCGTATCCTTGAGTATCTCGACCGGGGTATAAATGTCGTTCTCGAGTTTGGCAGGTTTGATGATTTCGTAGCCTACATTTTGATAGCTAATCTACTTAGCCGCCGGATTTATGCTCAATATCGCGAGAAAGGGGAGAAAGCGATGGGTGGAGACATGGCAACCTCTCGCCCTCTGGTTATCACTATCGAAGAAGCCCACCGTTTTCTTAATCCCGAGGTGTCAGCTCGAACTATCTTTGGCAGAATCGCCCGAGAGATGAGGAAATACGATGTTACCTTGCTGGTGATTGACCAACGTCCCAGCGGTATCGATGATGAAGTGATGTCGCAATTGGGGACCAAGATAACCTGCCTTCTGGATGATGAGAGGGATGTTGATAGTGTGCTTACTGGTGTGGCGGGTAAAAGTGAACTGAAGTCGGTATTGTCAAGGCTAGAAACGAAGCAGCAAGCACTTATCTTCGGTCATGCTGTGCCTATGCCAGTCGTGATTAAGACTCGAGAATATGGCTCGGCTGAGTCGTACAAAGAGCTTGGTTTTCTTGAGGCTGCCGAGTTGAAAAGACAAACGGAAAAAGAAATAGACGACCTGTGGCCAACCTAGGGCCGACTAGTCCTCTATAGAGACTTCACTTAGCGTTGGGATGCCCTGAGCATCGAGTTTGTAGTTCTTGACATAAGGTTTGACCAGAACGTAACTCGTGCC
>JACNFS010000125.1:4325-10490 GCA_014384515.1 Dehalococcoidia bacterium
TGCCAGTCTTGGATAATGGCTCCGAGGTATTCTGATATGTTACCTCCCTGGCCAGAATCGGTGATTGTGATGGGCGGTAGATTGGCTACGCTACCGTATTTTGAATTGGCGATGAGGCTTTTCGCCTTGGCTACATCATAGTTGAGTCCCCGGAGGCTTTGATTGTAGCCAGGCATGTTTGGGGGCAGAATACCATCGGCTTTGGTCACCATTCCTTTGCGGGTTAGTTCGATAATTCGCTGTTTGTTTACCGCGTGGCAAAAAGCCTGGCGGACATTGACATCGTCAAAAGGTGGCTTCTGCGTATTGAAGCCTATATAAAAGAGGCTTAGCTCGGGAAATATGGCCAATTCTTTGTAGAAAGGACCTTTTTCGTCTCGCACCCGGTCGATATGATAGTCCCAGACTGGAGCTACGTCGATTTCGTCCATTTCATACATTGCCATAGGCATACCAGCCAGGAGGTGGAAGACCACGCGGTTGATGGTAACGGGCTGACCGTAATAGGACTCATTTGGCTCCAGTACTAATACTTCGCCTGGTTTCCATTCCTTGAGTCTGAACGGACCAGTTCCGATTGGCTTGTGCCACCATTGCTTGCCTGATTCCACATTAGCTTTGTCAACAACGAAAGCGGTAGGGTAAGTTAGCTTAGCCAGGAAATAAGCTTTGGGAGCATCGATGGTCACCTTGAGGGTGTAATCGTCGATGATTTCAACACCGCTGATTTCGGTCGTCTTACCTTCCAAAACATCATTTACGCCAATGATATCACCTAAATAGACGGCTGCCGTTTGGGACCCAGTTTCAGGGTTGCAAGCTCGCTCCCAGGAATACTTGAAGTCTTGGGCAGTGACCTCTCTGCCATTATGGAATCTTACCCCTTTGCGTAAATAGAAAGTGTAGGTCTTTCCATCATCGCTTCTCTGCCAGCTTTCAGCGATATCTGGTGCCGGCTTTGAATCTTCGTCAAGGCGGACGAGACCGCCAAAGATTTGCATAATATAGGTATGGGAGGTCATCTCACCGGAAATCGCCGGGTCAAGGGTTATCGGCCCGGTGTCCCAGAGGTTGAGCACCCCCTTTTCACTGGCAGGCTGGCAGCCTGCGGCTAAAGGCACTGCTATGAGAGCGCAAAGGAGAACAAGTAGTAATGTCAGTTGCCAAATCTTTCTCATTGGTCTTTGAGCCTCAAAACAGATTCTTGGCTTTCATACTTAAATGGTCTTTATCGCAGACAATAACATGGTCGAGGACTTCGATGCCCATGATTTCACCAGCCTCGATAAGGCGCTTGGTTAGTTTGATGTCGTCTTCAGAAGGTGTAGGGTCACCGGAAGGATGGTTGTGGGCAAGGATGACTGAGGCGGCCCCGGAAGAGACGGCTTCCTTGAACACTTCTCGGGGATGGACGATGCTGGTATCGAGACTTCCGATGGAGATTGGGGTGACGCTTATCAGGTGATTTCTGGTGTCCAGGGAGAGTATCAGGAAGTGCTCTTTCTTCTTGCCCTTTAGTTGACTTTTGAGTGATTTAATAACATCCTGAGGGGATTTGACCGTGGTTTTGTGCCCTTCGTTGAAGGAGTCTTCTAGCCGTTTACTGAGTTCAAAGGCGGCTTTAATCTGAGCGGCTTTGGCTGGGCCGAGGCCTTTGAGTTCGGTTAACTCTTCGACAGAGGCAGTGGAAATGTTCTTGAGATTGCCAAATCTGCTCAGGAGCTTCTGAGCGATGACCGTTACTGATTCATCCTTAATCCCTCGTCCTAAGATTAATGCCAAGACTTCTTGGGCGGAGAGGGCTTCAGCGCCAAGCTTTAGAAGCCTCTCTCGAGGCCGTTCAGAAAGCGGTAGGTCGTGAACGGTGAAGGATTTTTTCAATTAAGGGACCCCTAGTGGTATAGTTAATGCCTTTGAGGCTACTAGTTTGCCCAGCACTTCTTCCTCGAAAACCTTGCCCTGGCCAATTTCCCACGCAGGAGCGCAGCCGAGTCCAGATTGGGATAGCGTTTGACTGATTATATATTCTCGCCATAATTCATCAAGCCCATCTTGGTCGAAGCCGTAGACTTCACTTAGGGCTTCATCGCAGGTGTTTCCTTCTTTTAATAGGGTTAGGAGACGGAGTATTCTGTCTTTGCCGTGGTTCTGGATAAGGAATTCAACGAGACTCTGGCTTTGAGCATAAGAGATATATGCCTCTTCCGGTTTAGCTGAAAACGGGCTGGACAAGCTGCGTACTGAGATGAGTCTTTGCTCAGAGATCGCCTTTTTGAGCCAAGACTGGAGATACGGGTCAGGTTTGCCCTCGGCGTGCATCGCTAAGCCTTCATCCAGCCATGTGGGTAGAATGGCTCCGTAAGGGCTAAAGGTTATCTGGTGAGTTACTAAGTGACCCAGCTCATGAGCTAAGGCTCTTTTTCCCCAATCCAGTTGTTTCTCGGAAACACCGATGGCGATAATTCCGTATTCAGTGAAAGCAACGCCACCCGTCCATTCTCGCGGGAAAACCATAGCCCCTCGCAGGTCTGTACTATTAGCATAGATATAGATGTCGACGGGGTTTTCAAGATAAACACCAGTATCTTTGGCTAGCCTTTCCAGCGCCTGTTGAGAAGCAGCCATTAGCTCCTCGGCAAAAGAGTGACTACTGTCATACCAGAAGAGATTTAGCTGTCCTGCAGTCAAGCTTTGCCAAGAATACCGGAGGTCATCGAAGCGAACCGCATCAACAGGAGTTGTCAATTTGTTTCCAACTTCATCTTCAACTGTCCACCAGTAATGGACTGTGGCTCCGGATGGCAAGCTGACTCTTCTCATATCCCATATCCACTGTGTTTTCACCTCGGGTGCTGGAGTGAAATCGGGCCAGGATTCGCTAACAACCTGGGCATAGTTCATCTTGTCAACCTGGTAGTGGAGGCGAACTTTGGTGATATCGCTCGTGCTCTCAACGTTGATATTGAAGACTAGGGCAGAAGGAAAAAAGATTTGAGCAGTGCTATCGAGTAATGAGATTTCCTCCTGCGCATCGGCGATGGTCGGAGTAAGGAATAGAATGGCAATGAGAACTATCGGAAGGAACCGCTTAATCATTTTTCCTCGCCCACTTTGGACCGCAGATAGGCGGTAATAAACTCGTCCAGTTCTCCATCCAGGACGGCAGTGGTATTGCTGGTTTCATGATTCGTGCGGTGGTCTTTAACCATTCTATAAGGGTGGAGGACGTAGCTTCGAATTTGGCTACCCCAGCCGGCGTCAATTCGTTTGCCTTTGAGCTTGGCTTTTTCCGTCTCTTTCTTGGCGCGCTCCAGTTGAAAAAGACGGGCGTAAAGCACTTTCATGGCGCTCTCTTTGTTCTGAAACTGAGACCGTTGGCTCTGACATGTGACTATCATGCCGGTGGGAAGATGAGTTATTCTAATAGCACTGCTCGTTTTCTGCATATGCTGTCCACCCGGCCCACTTGACCTGAAGGTATCGATTTTCAAATCATCAGGACTTATCTGGATGTCTGTTTGCTCTTCGGCTTCAGGAAGGATTTCAACCAAAACAAAGGAAGTATGCCGGGCGTGGTCAGCATCGAATGGGGACAAACGAACCAGACGGTGGACTCCATACTCTGATTTTAGATAGCCATAAGCGTAATCACCCTTAATCTCCATGGTGGCACTCTTGATGCCAGCTTCCTCACCTGGCGAGGTGTCCAATATTTCGGCTTGATACTGATGCCGCTCCGCCCATCGCAGGTACATCCTCAACAGTATTTCTGCCCAGTCCTGGGACTCGGTACCACCAGCACCGGCGTGGAGAGCTAAGATGGCATCTCTGGCGTCGTATTCATCACTGAGGATTAATCGAATTTCTAACTCATCGAGTTGGGAGGCTACCTTGTCCGTCTCATGTTGGATCTCTTCTTGAAGGGACTGGTCGTTTTCTTCAATGGCCAAAGTTGCCACATCACGAAGTTCGGTGACCTTTATCTCTAACTGGCGCCAAGTCTGAACCACCTCTTTGGCGGCACTTAATTGCCGCATAGTTGATTGCGCCCTGGCTGAGTCAAGCCAGAAATCAGGACGAGTGGTTTCAGCCTCCAATCTGGCGATTTCCTTTTCTTTCCCAGCGATGTCAAAGATGCACCATTATGTCTGAGATTCGCCGGTGCAGGGTTTCTAGTTTGTCTTTTTCCTCTTGCATGCTAACTCCTGTTTTGTGTGTTGCTTACCTGGGGCAAGAACTAGGTGAACAATCTTTGTTGGCAACTATGATGTGGGGTTATCGAGCTACCGCCGGCGGCAAGGTGGGCTAATCGACAAGGCTCAGGAAGCCGATAACCGCGGCAACATGCCAATACCCAACGTATGGCTGCGGGCAAGTCGATTTTGTGACCGATGGAGACATAAACGGGATTCACATCATCTTTAGTCCTGAGAGCAACCCCGATAATCTCATCATTGTCGACAAGCTCGGCATAAGCGCCAGCTTCAACAGTTGGCGGTTCGTGCCTGCCGCACAGGCGGGATTTAGCGCAGCCTATAGTAGGTGTATCAAGCAGCAGACCTAGATGTGAGGCGAGTCCAAAGCGTCTGGGGTGAGCAATTCCTTGGCCGTCTACTAGAATAAGGTCAGGGTTGGTAGATAGCTTTTGGCAAGCAGCTAGTACCAAGGGAGCTTCTCTGAAAGATAAGAGGCCAGGTATGTAAGGAAGATTGAGTTTATCCTCAGCGATCTTGACCTCGGCGATTTCGAGTTTGGGGTAACTGAGGACAACTGTTGCCGCACGGGCGAGCCCTGTGGAATTTGGTGCTGATATATCAAGACCGGCAATAAAACGAGCGTTAGTGACCTCGTTTCTCTGCGATACCTGGCTTGCCAGCTCCCGTTGTATTTGTTGGGCTTCGGCGATGGTTATTTGCCAACTGTGTAATTGTTGTACTTTCACGTCTTCTGATTATACTGGCTATGTTCTTCGGTGGCAACATTCGTCGGTTTTGGAAGCGGTATTGATTGTCAGGCCTTCTCTGTCAGTCTTCAGGCATTGAAGTATGTTGCTATTCTAATGTGGCGGCTTACAGGTTGAGGTTTTGCTCCAAAGCAGGTAAGGTAAGTGTCTGCCACTATGCCTTGACGACTAGGTGACTGTAGATGACACAGGGAACTTGGATCCTTGAGCGGTGTGTTAGCGACCGCTTCCCTTACCGCCTACAAATTATCAAGGGTGAAAACCTGTGGCTTGTTCTTCGAACCCAAGACCGCTGGCCTGCGGCAGGCAGAAATATCTTTTGTCTCCGAGAGGAAGAGCCACCGGTGGCAGGTGAAGTACTTGAGGAAGTCGAACGGGTCCCGATTATTGTCTTCCATGAGCGTGGTCGCCGTGTGTCAATTGTTCTGGAGCGGAAACGATACAAACGGTGCGATTTTCTATTTTTGACCAAGTCCTACAAGCGTAAGTCCAGTGAAACCTATGAGCAGATTTTTTGGCTGACTCAGAGGTCCATCGAGCAACATAGACCGTCAGCTAAATTGACCAAGCGTCCGATTGTGGCTAATATGACTGTTCGCGTTGCCAGCGATGAGCGTTACCCATGGCGTTTCCCCGGCGCCCACGTCGAACGTAAACCACTTTCGGTGGGTGATTATGCTCTGGTGGATGGAAAGCGGCTCTTAGCTATAATAGAGCGGAAGACTTTTGATAATCTTCTTGCTGACTTTGGCATCATGCCTGTGCTTCACCAGCGATTGGCAGAGCTTACTACCCATGAGAACCATGCTCTCGTGATTGAGGCCTTATACTCCGACTTCTTGAATCCCAAGAAGGTTCAGTATTACACGGCTGGCTTTTGTGCTCGAGTCATCGCAGAGATATACTCTTTACACCCCAGGCTTCGCATTGTGTTTTGTGGCAATCGAAAGCTGGCAAATGAGTGGGCTCGGCACTATTTTTCCGCCGTCTGGAAACAGAACCGCGCCAATACGGTGACCATATCCTAACCAATATGTTGAATTGTGCCATCAGACAGATGCGGATTAGGGCCAGCCAAGAGACTGCCTATTGACAGGTGTAGTGACTTGATGCATAATAGCCAATAAAATATACAAAGGGGATTTAGCCAAGGCGGCAGATTATGGTAAAGATAAGGTTAAGGCGGGTGGGTGCCAAGAATA
>JACNFS010000130.1 GCA_014384515.1 Dehalococcoidia bacterium
TGGTTCACGAAATCAAGTCTGAATTATTTGAGGCCGGCTCCGAAGTTATCTCGATACAGTATCAACAGAAAGCAGAGCTGGTGACGCCGCCAAATATGCCGCCGTTGCGGCCCACTTAGGTCGCGGAAGCATTTGGGCACATGGCAAAGCGCCGGAGATGTTTCTAAATCAGGCAGTGCACATTCAAAAGGTCTGCCTGTCGAGTAACTTCGTGTCGCACCGGACCAGTACACAACCAGATTGCTTCGTCGCTCATGCTCCTCGCAAAGACAGCACCTCGTCATTGCGAGCGGAGCGCGGCAATCTCATGGGCAATGCTGAGGGTTATACGATGCCTATACAATCCGCGGATCAAGATGCTAGTATTGTGTTGCAGAAAATGAGAGGGGTCAGCAGGCTATGAGCAATAAGAATCCATACAGTATCTGTACATGGAGCGAAGAATCAGCTTGTATTGATTGTGGGCTTCAGGGGAAACTGAATTGCAAGCTGAATCCTTGGGATTTCACCTTCTTCATGTTGAACCAGGTGCCTTCCCTGGTTATGGCGTTGTTTGGACTGGTGTTGATAGGGCTGCTGGTGGGAGCCTGGTGGCCGTTGATAGCCTACGCGATTGTCTGTGTTGCCTTTTGGGGACTGGGCGTCGAAACACGCATCCTTTGTTCACACTGCCCATACTGGGCTGAAGACAGTAAGACTTTGCATTGTTGGGCGCTCACCGGTTCGCCCAAGATCTGGCGATACAGGCCTGAGCCGATGAATAAGCTGGAGAAAGCCACTCTGGTGCTGTTCTTTTCGTTTGTGGTTCTCTTCCCCGTGTTTATAGAGGCGTATGGAATCTGGTTTATGTCTGTCAAGTACGCAGAGTTCGGGTTATATGCCCTTCTGGGAATGATTGGAGTTACAGTGGCTACTCTCATGGCCGGGCTTCAGTTCTTGTATATCCTAATGTTCTATTTCTGCTCCAAATGTGTAAACTTCTCTTGCCCTCTAAACCACGTTCCCAAATCTATGGTCGATGAGTACCTTGAGAGGAACCCTGTTATGAAAGAAGCCTGGGAAAAAAGCGGATACAAACTGGGCGAATGATAGGTGGGTTGATGCCCGAGAAACGTTAGGCGCGACTCAAGCAGTTCAAGAACGTAGTCGGAGGAGACAACATGACGGTGATAAAGGTGCTATCAATAATTCTAGGGCTTTTTGCCTTATGGCAGGTTTTGATTAGAGTGTTTAGGAAGCTATTTCATTTTCCGGCTCCTGCGTTCATCGGTAGTTTCTTGGATAGCAATTACAGAAGGAAATTGCAACCGCCTGAGAAGATAATACAACGCAGCGGAATAAGGAAAGGCACGCGTGTTTTAGAAGTTGGGTGTGGGAGTGGAGCCTATACTACCTTTGTTGCCAGAGCCGTTGGGAGGGAGGGAAGAGTGTATGCTCTTGATATTCAGCCAGAGATGCTGCAGCAACTGGAAAGCAAATTAGCCAGACCCGAAAACGAGGACATCAGGAATGTTGAACTGGTCAACAGCAGCGCCTATGAGTTGCCATTTGATGACGACTCTCTCGACCTTGTATATATGGTAACAGTTCTCCAGGAAATACCTGACCGGAGCAAAGCTCTACAACAAGTCAGAAGAGTGCTAAAGCCGGGGGGGATTCTTTCGGTAACAGAATGGCTCCCTGACCCTGACTACCCCTGGAAATCTACTACTATCAAGATAGGTAGGGAGGCAGGTCTTGTTTTGGATGAAGCACCAGGGAACTTCTGGCATTACACTGTAAGATTCAGGAAACCACAAAATAGTTCTTGGGCTTTGCCTGACACAGGATAACAAACACGTAGCTGCGAGGCTTTAGCCTCGCCTAGGCGACCCTAAAGGGTCGCGACTACATTGGTGTGTGGATTGGCCGACCCTAAAGGGCCGCGACTACATCTTGGTAGTGCATGGGCAACTGTTTGGTCTCTCACCCTCACCATGTTCCTCTCCCGTCGAGGGAGAGGGAAATTTTGACACTCTCTCTACTTGGACAAGAATACTATGGTGTATTCAACAAGTACCTGGCATCGAAAAGGGCGCCTCAGCCATGTTACAATAAAGGCTGGTGGATATAGAAGTAAACATTCAAGAAATACACAGGCGTATTGCTCGGGCTTGTGAACGAAGCCATAGGTTACCTGGTGAGATAACGCTGGTGGCGGTTGCCAAAGGGTTTGACGCTTCGGCGGTGAGGGCGGCTTTTGATTGCGGGATGAGGGATTTCGGCGAGAATCGAGTTCAGGAGGCGGAGAAAAAGATAGCCCAGCTTTCAGACCTTAAGCCTGATATTACCTGGCACATGGTTGGGCATCTTCAGAGCAACAAAGCCAGGACAGCCGCGGAGTTATTTGACATAATCCACAGCGTTGATTCCGTAAGGCTAGCCGGGATTCTAAGTCAGCGAGCGGAGCAAACGCTGCCTGTGCTACTTGAGGTCAATGTTTCTGGTGAAACGTCCAAAAGCGGTTTTGCTGCAGATGAGATTGCGGGGGCAGTAGAAGAAGTGAGACAATTGCCTAATCTGGAAGTGATGGGGCTGATGACTATTGCCCCGCTAACGGCTAATCCCGAGGATATCCGTCCCGTTTTCCGGAAGTTGCGAGAGCTACGAGATTACTTGGGGCTGGAGCAGCTTTCTATGGGGATGACTGACGATTTTGAGGTAGCAGTTGAGGAGGGGGCGACCGTGCTCAGGATAGGTCGAGCTATTTTTGGCGATAGGAGGTCGTAATGCAAATAGGTTTTATTGGTGGTGGGGTCATGGGTGAAGCTATGATTAAGAGCGTGTTAGCTAAGGGAGTAGCTGCGCCCGCTGATATCACAGTCAGCGATGTCAGCCAGTCGCGGCGCGATACCATGAATGAGAGATACGGCGTCAAGACGATGGCTGATAATCGTGAGGCGGCGGATGGTGCTGAAGCGGTTGTTTTGGCGGTGAAGCCGCAGGACTTGAGCAAGGTGTTGGGCGAGGTGAAAGGGCTGTCGCCTCAGCAACTGGTGTTGTCCATAGTGGCGGGAGCTACTCTGGACAGTTTACGCCAGGGGTTGGACCATCCTTGCCTGGTTCGGGCGATGCCTAATATGCCGGCACAAATCGGCGAAGGTATGACGGTATGGACAGCCACTGCTGAGGTGAATCAGCAGCAGAGGCAAATGGCACAGTCCATCCTAGCTGCTTTGGGCGAGGAACTCTATGTCAGTAATGAGAAGTACATAGATATGGCGACTGCTTTAAGTGGCAGCGGTCCGGCCTATGTTTTCCTTGTTATCGAGGCACTTACCGATGCCGGCGTGCATATTGGTCTACCCCGTGATGTAGCTGAAAAACTGGTAACAGAGACAATGCTAGGTTCAACCCGGGCTGTCAAGGTGACGGGGAGACATCCGGCTGAGCTGAGGAACATGGTGACGTCGCCGGGAGGGACTACCACTGAGGGGCTGCTGCAATTGGAGACGGGTGGGTTGCGTTCTCTCCTCCTTCAGGCTGTTATCGCTGCCTATGACAAGGCTCAGAAATTGGGAGCCAAGTAGGCATGGTCACCTGAGGCATTGAGTTCCGTTTGGCCTGAACGAAACGATGTTTTGTTGGCCTATCTTTCAACCACAGTGGAATGAATTCTCTCGCAATAGACTTCGGTCTTCAGCGGTTTTTTGTTGCCTTGTGATTTGATATACGACATGCGCTCCCAATGCCTGCGAATACAGGTGCCGTCCTCTCGAAAATCAAGGCAACCTATCTGTTTGGCCCTAGCCGCTTGCGGACAAAATCGCATTTTAGTGATACGAGGTCGGCAGTGGAGTCGCTACCATGAACAGTCCCAAGCGCAAAGCGTATTTTCTTTTGTTAATTGAAGCTGGCGTGGTAGGCATTGTCAATTGGTCGATGGAACCTCAGATGACTGCAGGTGGTAGAAAAAGAAGAGGCGTGAGCGACAACGGCAGGCCCGGCTTGCCTATTCCCCGGCAGGCCTTTGGAACCGCCAATAGAATCAGGACTCATCGTTTTGGTTCCAGTCACGCCTTAACTCAGCCTCTTCTGAAAAATCAGCTTATCATCTCCAGGCGCGTAGAAGTCAGCAATCCGGCAAGCCAGTTGGTAGCCTTGGGAATAGTGAAAACGTCTCGTTCTCTCATATTCTGGCTTGGTGGATGTCTCGATAAGAGCTAATCTTCCCTGAGCCTCTTTTATCTTGCGCTCAGCAAGTGCAAAGAGGGCCCTGCCTATGCCGTGTCCCTGCTTCTGGGGAGCAACTGCAGCCCAATAGAGGTCCCAGGTACCTTTGGTCAAAGGGGTAGGCCCGTAGCAAATATAGCCCACCACTGATGAGTTAACCTCTGCCACCAAGACGTGGTAACCAGAACCAGACGTATCGTTAAGATAGCTATCAAGCACCTCCTCTGCTACTGCTACCTCGCCTAGCGTGAACTCAGGCGTAACCTGTAATATCTGCATTATGGCTGGTTTATCCTTGCTGGTCATCGGCCGGATCTTGGGTTTCATCATGACTCTCTATTAATAGCAAACGCTATTATCTTTTCGACAAACTGATTATAGGTCATTCCGGCAGCCTGTGCTTGGTTAGCTGCGCCGGCCCCGGGGGCCATATCAGGATTGGGATTAACTTCGATGACTTCAGGTCGTTCTTCAGCGTTCAGCCGGATGTCAACCCTGGCATAACCTGAGCAGCTTAACAGCCTGAATGCGGACAAGGCAGCCTCTATGATGCGCTCTTGCACGTCAATCCTTATTTCAGCAGGGCAGACTGCTTTGGTACACTGAAAATATGAGCTTTTCGGCTCCCATTTCGCAGAGAAAGTAAGAATCCTTGGCATATCAGGAGGCAGTGAGTAGGTTATCTCGGAGAGGGGCAGGGCCATGAGCTGTCCGTTCCCCAAGACCGAGACATTGAATTCACGGCCTTGTACAAACTCCTCCACTAGCGCTCTTCCGCCGAAGAGCTTGCTTATCCTGACGACCTGCTCTTCCAATTGGGCAGGATTATCCACCACACTCTTCTCCGATATGCCGTGGCTTGCATCTTCGGCACAGGGTTTCACCATACAAGGGTAGCTGAGGCGAAACGCATGTAAATTTTCAGGACTTAGCAACTGGCCCTCAGGCGTGTTAATCCCTGCTGCTTTCAGACGTGCCTTAGAATTCATCTTGTCTAGGGCTAGCGACAGTGCGGTGCCGGGGCAGCCGGTGTAATTTAGCCCGAGCTCCGACAAAATGTCAGCCACAACGGCTTCCGTTTCTGGACAGCCATCAAAGCCTTCGAAAAGGTTGAACACCAAATCTGCTTCCGCTTCGTTTAGGCTTTTGCTGACTTGCTCCAGGGGAGGCAGCAGGGGTATGCGAATTACGGGATATCCCAACTCAGCTAAAGCACGGTGGACTGCTTCCACTTCGTCAAGTACGCCAAGCACCGCTTTTTCCTCTCCCATAGTTTTATAGCGACCCAAGCTTGGCTCGTTATAGATAATTGCTACCTTCGGACGCATTGCGGATACCTTTCTAGAGCAGCATTGAGAATGGCCGAGACAAGGCCTTGATAAGTCCAGCCCATTTTGCCAGCCATGATGGGCAGGTCACTGCTCCTGGGATTGAGCCCCGGCAGCGGGTTTATCTCAAGGAAATAGGGCACTCCCTCAGGGCTAAGTCTAAAGTCCAGTCGAGCAAAGTCCCGGCAGCCCAGAACCTGGAAAACCTTTATACTGGCATCCAGGATACTGTGTTGTACGCGTGTCCCAATCCTGGCAGGACACTCGTAGTTCACCATGTTCTCCCAGTCCCGCTTCACTCCAAGGGAGTAGACAAGGTGCGTGTCTTTCTTGGGAAGAATGCGCATTATGCCCAGAACCGTTGGTGGAGAGTTGCCCACCATGCCTACCGTAATTTCATCCCCGGCGATGAATTTCTCTACCATCACCGGCTGCTCGTAGCGCTTCAATAGGTCCGTTGCCACCTTAATTAGCTGTCTGGCACTTTCAACCCTGGAAGCAAAGCCAATGCCCTTGCTTGAACCTTCATGTGCTGGCTTGACAAAGGCCGGGAAGGGGAAATCGTCCCAAGCCATTTCTCCTAGCCGCTTGCTCTGGCTGATAACATGCCATCTTGGTGTGGCGATACCAGACACTGCCACTATTCTTTTGGTCAGGGGTTTGTCTAGGCATATTGCCAGACATTGGGGGTCTGAGCCAGAGTAAGGTATGTCCAGCATCTCCAGGACAGAAGGCACCTGAGCCTCTCTGCTCCTGTGATTGCCACGCCCCTCGGCGATGTTGAACACCAGGTCTACGCCATTGTGGAGAATATTGGTGAGAAATTCCTTACCTCCACCCAACCTGACCACAGAGTGGCCTCCAACCTCAAGGGCGGCTGCAATAGCTTCTACCGTTTCGGGAGAGTCATACTCCTCAAGAGCGTCCTTCGGGTGGTCACGTCTGAGGGGTATTGTCTCTTTAAGATCGTACGATAACCCTATTTTCATCTCTGGCACCTGACGCTGGAGCCAGCACGCTGTTCTTGTCTAGAGAAAGATCCAGATGTGTACTCGCCCTTTTACCGTTCTTAGAGCCATTTGTGGGTGAGGTCAAACCTCTGGGGTTTCGATATTGGAAGATACGGTTCTGGTAGTTTCTTAATATCCACTCCTCACCCAGTTGCGCTAGCACGTAGTTAGGCTGGAGCGGAATCTTGCCCCCGCCCTGAGGCAAGTCTATAACGAACGTGGGTATAGCTAGGCCCGAAGTATGTCCACGCATTCCCTCTAATATCTCAATCCCCGTCTCCACCGGCGTGCGCAGATGTTCCGTCCCCTGGACCTCGTCGCACTGGAAAAGATAGTATGGGCGCACCTTTATCTTGAGGAGTTCGTGAGAGAGCTTTGTCTGCGTTTCCACGGTATCGTTTACACCCCGAAGGAGTACAGACTGATTATTCACAGGAACCCCACATCTCAAGAGGCGGTCACAGGCCAGTGCCGACTCTGGTGTTACCTCACGAGGATGGTTGAAGTGAGTGTTGAGCCATATTGCCCCGTACTTTGATAACATATCACACAGTTCGTCGTCTATGCGCTGGGGTAGCACTACAGGGCATCTGGTGCCAATGCGAATGATCTCCACATGCTCTATTTGCCTTAATCTGGAGATGACCCATTCGAGGCGATGCGTTGACAGGGTCAGCGGGTCACCACCGGACAGAATAACATCCCTGATGCCAGTGTTCCTACGGATATAATCTAGCATAGTCTCTATCTCGCCTGGTGTGCGCACCCAGCCTCCATGTTGCCATTCCCTTTTTCGGGTGCAGTGGCGGCAAAGCATGGGGCATAGGTTGGTTAGTAACATCAACACACGGTCTGGGTAACGATGCACCAGCCCTGGAACCACAGAGTCCCTTTCTTCCGCAAGAGGGTCCTCAAGGCCAATATCGGCAAGAGCTATCTCCTGGAAAGATGGTATCGCCTGTTTCCTTATGGGGTCATCGGGGTCATTGAAGTTGATGAGGGATAGGTAATGAGGGGTCACTGAGAGGGGATACTTGGTGGTTACCAGTTTTATCTGTGCCTGCTCCCTGGTTGTTAAGGGGACTAACTCTGCTAGTTCTTCAACGGTGTGAATTCGGTGTCGGAACTGCCATCTCCAGTCGTTCCAGGCTTCCTCGGGGATATGGGGGAATAACCTGTTCCTGTTGCTATCTGCTGTGCTACTTGGAGGTTCTACGTCTACCTCGCTTCTCGCAGCGGCACCAGGAGGCTCCTCTTCCACCTGACCTGATGCCTGGCTCGTTGCGGCCATAGCCGACTTTGTCATCTGCATCTGCTCCTTTTAGTGATATCGTTCTCTAAATATCTATAATGCTCTGATATTCGTGAATTACTTATCATCCTTTATACCACTTAAAGCCTGACTTGTCAAGAGTTCTTGGGCAAAATTTAGCTCAGGTCTTAAAGGCTAGTGCCAGGGCAAAACTCAGCCGGCTGCTATTTTCTCCTTAACCAGGCGATCCTGCCGTTTACTACTTTTGCTGTCTGGCCCTGACTGGTAGCCTTTCGCAAATCCCTTGACAGCTTTTCGTCACCGATGACATCCCTGACCCAGCTGCTGAAGTCGTTCTTGGCCTCATTCGAGTGGTGACGAAAGGTCTCTTCGCTCATCTCCCTAAGCGCTACCTCCAGCTCAGGCAGGTTTTTCAGCAGCCGCCCGTCCAAGCAACAGAACTGCTTTTCTTGGGGGACATCCCCTGACCATTTTGCCGCAACTGCCTTTGTTATCTTGACCATTTCATCTTATCTCCTCCATGTTTTTGATATGTCGACCATCCTCAATGCTGACTTTCCTATGTGCCGGCCACCACAGCTGCTGGCGAGGCTATTATCCTTGTCAGCTAAGGCTGGCCAAAAAAGCGGCAGACCGTGATATAGAAGCAGAGATGCAGTCAACTTCGGTTAGATTGAGCCACAGCAGACGATTGCAATCTTCGTCTAGTTATGCTATTATGAAATTTAATACATGTTAACATGACCATGACGGTCGTCTCATGTATTATACATCAGTATGATTAAGGTTGCCAAGAACCCCTTGGCTTGTCTTTAGGGGAAATTATTGAAGGAGATTGCTATCTCATGCCAGAGTGGACGTTTCTCACTAATCATGCGCTGGTGCTCTGTTTTCTTGACAGGCATCCTCAGATCACAGCCTTGGAGCTTTCCAGGGAAATAGGCATCACTGAGAGGACAACCCGCAAGATAATCGCTGACCTTTGCGCAGCCGAATACATCGAGAAGACAAAGGAAGGCAGACGAATGAGATATCATATCAACTCGGACCTGCCCTTGCGTCATAAGACAAACCGGGACACTGTTGTTGGGAAGCTGCTGAAAGCGCTGGGGCGCCAGAATAAGTAAGAAGGAATGACGAAGGAGTAGGCCTAATAAATCGTTCCAGCCCGACCGCTGGGGTAGCCGCAAATTAGACCTGGTCTGCTTCTGGTGGCATGGCGGGCTTAGTCATTGAACATTCCGACGGAACGTGTGGTGCAACGCGCCCCTCAAGAATAGCTTTGGTACCGTTGGTATACGAATTCGCTGAGCTCTACCTCATCGGTGACTTGGCATTTGACAGGAGAATACATTTGAGGTATTATCTGTGGCTTGTTGCGATGAGCATGAAATCACCGATTTACCCAGCGCTACAGCTTGTGGCCGTGACTCTCATTTTTATCCCAGAGCCTGTCACAAGTATCGCTGGCCTTGTTCTACTCGGCCACATAGCACATGTGAGGAAAGGAAAACGTGGCGGTTCACACCGCCTACGGGTTCATTTCGAGGATAGCTATGACTATAGAATAAGCATGAAAGATGGCCGGACTATTACCTTCGAGATTACTCCCAAAAGGCCAGGCCAGTTGCCTTCGAATTGGCCTAATACTACCAGATCATGCCATACGCGCCAGATATGGGAATCCAGCCGAAGGGCTGAAGGACAGAGAGTGTACGTTGTCAGCAATATTGGCACAGCCCGGTTACGGACAGTGTAAGCAACTGTTCTTAATTGGAGTAGTTCTAGAGAGGGACTGTACTATTTGGAAGACTCTTTGGATGCGAAACTGGGGGTTGGGCGAGTAGATTGGAAAGAGAGAACCTGGCGTGACCAAGTTTACTACATACGTCACGATATGTATGACTTGCTCAACCCGCTTCGGCGCACCCCAGACCTCTCTGTTGATCTAGCTGACGCTGTTTATAGGAATATTATTATGAGTACGTTCGGAGCCAAAAAGCCGAGTCATGTATGATTTTGAAAGAAAGGTGACAGAACTCGAAGGCGCAATACAAGGGACCCCTGAAAGCACTTTATTGCACGGGTCTACTAGAGACCTATTGTGGAGGTACGCTTCAGAGAGGTTCTGAGGTACTGGTGACCGCCAAACGCAGCGGTCTTTCCCCGGAAAACTGTACTTCCGAGCGAACAATTGTCCAAAATGTGCAATCTGAAAGAAAAAGGCTGGGTATCTTTCATAAGTACCCAGCCTTCAGTAGTCCTGACACCTACAGTTTCAGCTCTTCCCTATCCTGAACATCTTAGTCCCGCATGTAGGGCATACACCCTGAGTCGCCGGCTTGCCATTCTTCATGGTTACCGCCTTGGCGTCCTTCATTTCCCTCTTGGTCCGACATTTCATACAGTATGCTTGCGTCACATCAACCTCCTTTTTGCCTATCAACGATAGCTTATTCCTCCCCATGATGTCAATAGTCTCAAGCTCAATTGAGGATAACAAAAGCCTCTATTGTGTGATTAGGAATAAAGAAGGTGGCGTGGATTGCAATCCAC
>JACNFS010000138.1 GCA_014384515.1 Dehalococcoidia bacterium
TTGAACCAGTGACCTCTGCGATGTCAACGCAGCGCTCTAACCAACTGAGCTAACCGCCCTCTACTACCGCATTTTATCAGCGCTTTCATAGGTAGTCAAGCTACCAGGCCCTTGAACAAAGAGCTCGGCTTCTCTATACTTTGACAAAGCACAGCCAGACAATACCGCAGACTCTTGGCTGATTGGAGGTAACCGCCGTGGCAAAAAAAGCAGACGATGCTAAGGAACACGTTATCAAAAAGACGAGGGAGCAAAACGTCAGATTCATACGGCTATGGTTCACTGACATTTTGGGTTTTCTAAAGAGTTTCGCTATCACCACCGACCACCTCGAAGAAGCACTGAACGACGGCATGGGCTTCGACGGTTCTTCAATTCAGGGTTTTGCTCGGATCGACGAAAGCGACATGATAGCCGTACCCGACCCCAATACCTTCCAGTTGGTACCTTGGCGACCCAAAGAGCAAGGGGTTGCCAGAATGTTCTGCGACATACAATGGCCTGGCGGGCAACCCTTTGAAGGCGATCCACGCTATGTGTTGAAGAAAAACCTGAAGCGAGCGGCCGACCTCGGATATACCTTCTATGTCGGGCCAGAGTTGGAGTACTTCTACTTCAACAATATAGAAGAGATGAAATTCTTGGACCAAGGTGGCTACTTTGACTTGGCACCTCCTGAGGTGGCCACCGACCTGAGAAGAAAAACGATCCTCATTCTACAAGAAATGGGCATCGACGTTGAATACAGTCACCACGAGGTTGCGCCCAGCCAACATGAAATAGACCTTCGTTATACCGACGCCCTGACTATGGCTGACAATGTGATGACCTACCGTATAGTAGTCAAGCAAGTGGCCCAGGAGCACGGAGTTTATGCCACTTTCATGCCCAAACCTGTCTTCGGTGTCAATGGCAGCGGCATGCATGTCCATATGTCGTTATTCAAAGGCAGCTCTAATGCCTTTTTTGATAAGGATGTCCCACATAATCTATCCCAAGCGGGCAAAAGCTTCCTGGCTGGTTTGCTGAGACACGCTTCAGAAATAACCTCAGTTGCCAACCAGTGGATAAACTCCTACAAGCGCCTTGTCCCAGGCTATGAAGCCCCTTGCTACATCACCTGGGCACGAAGAAGCCGAGCTGATTTAATCAGGCTTCCTGAATATCAACCTGGAAAGGAAACCGCCACCAGAATAGAACTCAGGTCCCCGGACCCAGCATGCAACCCATATCTTGCCTTTAGCGTCATGCTAGCAGCGGGCCTCGACGGAATGGAAAAGGGATATGAACCGCCACCACCCACAGAGGAGAATGTGTTTGAGATGAGCCAGGAGGAACGAGAACGAAGAGGCATAGGCACACTCCCTGGCAGCTTATACGAAGCAATACAACTTACCGAAAAAAGCCAGCTGGTCAGGGAAGCCTTAGGTGACCATGTATTCAACAGCTTCATCCAGAACAAGAAAGTAGAATGGGACAGATACCGAACACAAGTAACCGATTATGAACTGAAGAATTACCTGCCCATCTTGTAGGCAGCAGCTAGCGAGATATCAGACGAGATAGGCGCTTCAGCTTGATGCGTTCCTTGAGGACTTGAAGTTACACGGGGCACGATCTGATTTGTCAGCAGTGCTGGTGACGCTGGATACAAGCCCGATTCTACGATGACTATTAGACTTCCAGGCTCAAGCCGAGAGTAGTTTAACCTTTGCCACCCAACTTTGTGCTACTTGTTAGCATAATCTGGACAACACTACCACACTTAGGACAAGTAACCTCCATAATGACAGGCTGCCTCATCACCCGCTCCACCAGAGCCGTAACCATTGAATCAATATTATCCAGTCGCTGATCCAGCATCTCCAAACGTTTTTGTACTTGCTCTGGCTCCATAATTCTAACCTTCTCTTAAGTAATAGTTATGCTTCTCCATTGACAAGCAAAAGAGGAGAGCCTTTTGGAGTCTCCCCTCAACACCCCGTCGAACCATCTGCCATGTCCCCCTCTACAGGCTCTTCTCGGCCACCCCCATTGCTCCCAGTTCATCCTTATCAGCCTTTATTAAGCCGTCTAGATGGCTACCAACAGTTCCCTCCAAATACTTCCGAAAAGCTTCTCGTGCTGCTGGAGAAGACCGTACCGCTTCCTTAGCTCGTTGCCACTCATCATTAATCAACCCGGCTATGCGCTCAGGACTCAGTGGAAACTCCTCCCCCATCATAGATTCGGCCCTGTCAAGAGCCCTACTCATGACCGCCCGCTTTAGACGATCAAAAGACAGAAACTCTTCCTGCGAATAAGGCTGTGGTGCCCATTTCTCATCTGCCATCTCACAACCTCCGGTTCATAGCATGCCTTTTTGATATTACCTATAATATGCCCCGTCAATCACTATGTCAAGCCGACCAACAGTTGACAGTAACCCAAGCTACAGCAGTATTGATTTATTGAAGCCAGAAACATATACTAGATAAAAACAAAGAAAACAGAGGAGGTGACGTTAGATGCCAGAAATCGAGATTGGCCAGGTAAGCGACTTCTTTGCCAGGCCTGTGGTGGCGGGCATCACACTAACTGACACACTAAAGGCCGGCGATAAGATTCACATCAAGGGGCACACCACAGACCTTGAACTCACCGTTGAGTCCATGCAGATCAATAATGTCAACGTTACCGAGGGTAAGGCTGGAGATGCCATTGGCGTCAAAGTGCCTGACCGTGTAAGGCCCGGAGATAGGGTTTACAGAATCACAGAATAGTCGGCTAGCCGCCGATGGCTTTGAGCAGATTCGCCATTTCAATGGCACTTGACGCTGCCACGAAGCCACGGTTACCTTCTTTGGCTCCGGCTCTCTCAATAGCCTGCTCCAGAGTATCAGCGGTTATTACACCTTGCATGACCGGCAATCCAGCATCCAAGCTCACCCGGGAAATCCCTCTGTTAACCTCGGAGGCCACATATTCGAAGTGAGGTGTGCCACCACGAATTACGGCTCCGAGACAAATAATAGCGTTATACTTGCCAGTCTGTGCTAGCTTCTTAGCTACCAAAGAAATCTCCAAACAACCTGGCGTCCAAGCGACATCGATGTCTTGCTCATCAACACCATGGCGTAGAAGAGCGTCTTTGGCTCCATCAAGCAGTCTGCCAGTTATGACTTCATTGAAACGAGAAACAACTACACCAAATTTCAGTCCCTTCCCTATCAGCATGCCTTCATACCGTTCAGCCATATAATGCCTCCTCTTGACTTACAGGTTAAGCTTCGGTGAATTCATCCACCCCCAATAAGTGCCCCATCTTGCTCTGTTTGGTTTTCAGATATTCAAGATTGTAAGGGGTAGGTGATGTTCTCAAATCCAGAGTCTCCACTATCTCAAGTCCGTAGCTCTCCAGCCCGATTACCTTCTTGGGATTGTTGGTCAACAAACGAATCTTATGTAAACCCAGGGCAGCCAAAATCTGAGCTCCGATACCATAATCCCTCAAATCGGCGTCAAAACCTAGGGCGATATTAGCCTCCACAGTGTCTAGCCCTTGATCCTGAAGAGCATAAGCTCGTAGCTTATTATGAAAGCCGATGCCTCTCCCCTCCTGCCTCATATACAGGAAAACCCCCCGTCCCTCATCAGCAATATTCTGCATTGCCAACGCAATTTGCTCACCACAGTCACAGCGCATACTACCGAAAATATCCCCAGTGGTACACTGACTGTGGACTCGCACCAGCACTGGTTCATCTCCAGATATATCGCCTCTAACCAAAGCCATGTGCTCATCTGCGTCAACCTTGCTCCGATAGGCGATAACGAGGAACTCACCGTACTTCGTAGGCAATCTAGCCTCGGTCACTCTCTCCACCAGCTTCTCATGGCGACTGCGATAGGCAATCAGGTCAGCTATGCTCACAATCTTCATTCCGGACTCAGCTGCCATAACTTCAAGCTCAGGCAGGCGGGCCATACTCCCGTCATCATTCATAATCTCACAAATAACGCCGGCCGGGTAAAGCCCAGCCAGCCTGGCCAAATCCACTATAGCCTCTGTGTGCCCAGCTCGCACCAGCACACCGCCATCTCTAGCCCGGAGAGGAAACATATGCCCAGGGCGGGCTAGGTCTTCAGGTCTAGTATTGGAGTCAAGCACAGTTCTTATGGTCACCGCTCGGTCAGAGGCAGAAATGCCACTGGACGTTTTGTGTTTAGCTTCAATAGACACAGCAAAGGCTGTAGAGAATTTCGAGGTATTCTCCTGAACCATGGGCGGAATCGCTAGTTCGTCTAATCTCTGACCAACTATAGGCAAACAGATCAGACCTCGAGCATGCTTCGTCATGAAATTGATTGCTTCCGCCGTGGCCTTTTCAGCAGCTATTCCCAGGTCGCCCTCATTCTCACGGTTTTCATCATCAACAATGATAACGAACTTGCCAGCCTTTATATCGTCAATTGCCTCTGGAACGGAAGCCAACGCCTTCAAACTTCACCTCACTTTCAAAAAACCATGCTCTTCAAGAAAATCTACCGTGACACCTCTACTATCCCTACGGCTAAGCCGCTCTACATACTTGGCGATAATGTCCACCTCGAGATTAACCATGTCACCGGGTCTCCAGCTACCTGAGATAGTATGTTCCCGAGTATGAGCCACCAAGGAGACTGAAAACGAGAAATCATCGTAATCAATAACGGTAAGGCTAACACCATCGACGGCGATAAAGCCCTTGTTCACTATGTAAGGCATCAGCTCAGCAGGTGCAGAAATTCTGGCAATGACAGCCTCTGCTTCAGGTGTCAACGCCATCACCTTGCCGCTGCCGTCCACATGTCCCTGCACAAAATGCCCGCCAAAACGACCACCAGCCGACATAGCTCTCTCCAGATTTACCAAGTCCCCATAATGAAGCCTGCCAATATTGGTACGCCGAACCGTCTCGGGCATGATGTCAACAGAAAAACCATCGTTGCTTATTGAAGTTACCGTCAGGCAAGCCCCGTTGACAGCCATGCTGTCGCCTGGCTTAATATCCTCAAGCACCTCCTTGACCCCAATAGCCAATTGACCGGGGCTCGTTCCCCTAACTGCGCCAATTTCCTCAACTATGCCGGTAAACATTTTACTTGCCAGCCAAATATCCGCTAATCAAAACGTCGTCGCCAAACTCGCTTATCCTCGCCTGACTGAGGCACAGAGCTTCAGCAACCTTACTAACTCCCTGGCCGCCTATAGCGCTCTTGGCTTGATCTCCACCAATTATGATCGGCGAAATAAAAGCCAGAACTTTGTCCACCAGGCCACGGTCAAAAAGCGAACCGAAGAGTTTGTTTCCTCCCTCCACCAGGACACTTGTAACCTGCCGTCTCCCCAACACAACTAGTAGCTCTGCCAAGTCTATTTCATCCCGTTCAGCCGCCAATTCTACAACCTCAGCGCCGGCCTTCCTCAAAGCTTCCGCCTTTCTTGCATCAAAAGGTTTAGCTACGGCAATAAGAGTTTTTCCTGGTTCCGCGAAAACTCGAGCCGACAACGGTGTACGTCCTCTACCATCAACGATCACCCTCAATGGCTGCAGCTTAGTTTTGCCTCCCCTACCGCTGCACCCCCTTGCTGAAAGTTGGGGATCATCGATAACTATAGTGTTTGCCCCCACCATAACGGCATCAACTATATGGCGCAGGTAATGGACAAACTTCCTGGCCTCGTCACCGCTTATCCACTTAGAATCACCATTTTGAGTGGCAATCTTGCCGTCAAGGCTCATGGCAAATTTGGCGATAACAAAAGGCAAACCCGTAGTGATAAACTTAAGGTAACCTTCGTTTATCTCTCGAGCTTTCTCCTCATATTCGCCAACAAAGGTCTTAATGCCAGCTTCCTCCAACTGCTTTAGCCCGTTTCCTAGAACTAGAGGATTGGGGTCAAGCAAGGCCATATGAACTTCGGAAACACCGGCATCAATTATGGCCTGAGTACAGGGCGGAGTACGTCCCTGGTGGCAACAAGGTTCCAAAGTGACATACAGCGTGGCCCCTCTAGCCCTGTCACCTGCTTGCTGAAGCGCCATTACTTCAGCATGAACTGAACCTGGCGTCTGCGTATGCCCTAAGCCAGCAACCACCCCATCTCTAACCACCACAGCCCCTACTGCTGGATTGGGACTAGTATACCCCAAAGCCAGCCCAGCCAGCGACAAAGCACAGTCCATGAAGTCAACAGGGCGAGCTAACACTTATAACGCCTCCGCACAATCTTCATAATACCTGCTGGCAATGGGCTCGGTCTCCCTTCGACACTTACTCCCTAACTCAGCCGAGCGGTACAGCCCGATCGCAAGACAGGTTAGCCAACCAGAAGAGATTCGTCCCATTTCTATCTCATAATAGAGAATAATCGGCAATTTGGCAACATCGCCAGAAGAGGAACACCCCTGTGACTTGAAAATGGGAAGCTTTGTCCCCAGATGAAAGCAAACACTAGCTGGACACAATTTGAGGTTAGAGGCTCTGTGACAATCTCGCCTCTAGCAATCTCCCCATTGACTCCCCGGCCACTTAGCACCATAGCTTGGATGCCACATTGTAGCACCTAGCTTCTTTGAAGTGCAAACAACCTATATACTATCAAGAGATGCCCCCTAATAGATTTCATAGACCATCAGGACGGTAACCTGAAATTCCAGCTCACCTGGGCTGATAGAAGTCGGCACGGCAGCTTGAACCTCGGCCTCTAGCCCGTAGACATCTCTTGCTATTACTGGTGGCACGTGAGCAGTGCCTTCAGAAATATAGATTGCCTTGCCCAACTTAACACCTGCCACGTCGGCCATCTGCTTGGCTTTCATCATGGCATCTTCTACCGCTTTCTCCCGCGCCTCTTCGTAGTAAGGCGCCGGCTCATCAACAGCAAAGCTTATCGTCTCAATCCGAGTCAGGTCACCACCAACTTCAGCTACAGCATCAACAACGGTGCCGGCTTTATCCACTTCCCTTATCTTGGCAACAACTATATTGGTCACTCGATAGCCAACGATTTCTTCCCTATCCTCCCTATCAAACCATCTCCGCACCGGGTAGATGCTAAACCGCTGTGTTTGAATATCCTTCTCAGATACATCATTACCCTTCAACACCTTGATAACCTTATCCATAGCCTCAGCCGCCCGTCGTTGTGCTTCAGTCACCGTGTCTGCCTCAGCCTCAACACCGAGACGCAGCAAAGCGATATCGGGAACCGCAGTCACCTTGCCTTCACCAGCTACCTGTAAGCCAACATTTTGCTGGCTGAAAATTATGCCAAGGTGCCCACCAAATTCCGCTGCTTCTGCCCAGGCAGAAATAGAGGGCGAAGAGCCCCGCTGAACGTCCACAGGCGCACAACCACCAGCCACCACCAGAACCACAGCTAACATTAGACTGGATAGCAACAACCAAAGCTTTCTCATTTTGACCTCCTTCAATTCATTATTTTTCCACATGTGGTCGCTTCGCTTACCTATTCATAAACATCACCTCTTCCAATCATGATATTGTGCAAGCCCTTACCGCTATATACAACGACAAACTGACTTCTTGGTTTAGTCTCAGAGATAGCACAAAAAGGCCGCATGGAATATAATAACAAGCGCTTAACAGTAAGCACCAATTGTGACAAGCCAATGAGATTCTTTCGCGATATCGTTGCGCCTCTTCTTGTTGCACTAGCTATTGCCGCCCTCTTTCAAGTTACAGTCGCAAGCTTCAAAGTATATGGCTCATCCATGTTACCCAACGTCGAACCGGGCGAGTTCATCATGGTCACTAAAGCCGCTTATTTCTTTAGTCCCCCTGAGCGCGGCGAAATAATCGTTTTTGGTTCCCCGCGTAACCCCAACTCTGACCTTATCAAGCGGATAATCGCTCTACCTGGAGACACGATAGAAATCAAGGATGGCACAGTGTTTGTCAACGACGCTCCTTTAGTCGAGCCTTACATTTTGGACCCACCCAGATACGCTTATCCGCGGCAAGAAGTCACCGCCGACCATTACTTTGTTCTCGGCGACAATCGCAACAACAGCACCGACTCTCACAAGGGCTGGACGGTGCCCCGCCAGAATATCGTTGGCAAAGCTTGGATCACTTATTGGCCACCCCGTGAGTGGAGAACCATAGAACACTATTCTCAGCATGCAACCAAACACGCGGTCGAGGTCAGCAAACCGAGCTTGACTATGAAAATGCCATGTCTAACGAAATAATGCAAATCTTCAAGGATGCCGGAGCTGTGCTAGAGGGGCATTTTCTGCTGACTTCGGGGCTGCATTCACCGGTATATTGGGAGAAGTTCCGCGTTTTGCAATATCCATATTATACTGAGAAGCTTTGCCGACTCATCGCACAGCACTTCAAGAAGGAGAAAGTTCAGGTAGTTGCCGGGCCCACTACCGGTGGCATTATTCTTGCCTTTGAGGTTGCCAGGCAACTGGGTATAAAGGGCATATTCGCTGAGAAAGAAGGCGAGGAAAGGCTTTTTCGGCGTGGTTTCACCATAAATCCTGGCGACCGCGTCCTCATTATTGACGATGTCTTGACTACCGGCGGCTCCATCACTGAAGTCATCAAAGCTGTCAACAAATCGGAGGGCATTATCATCGGGGTTGGCGTGCTCGTTGACCGAGCTGAACAAAAAAAGGAATTCGGTGTGCCCCTTTTCAGCTGTCTTCGGGTCACTACCCCAACCTACACACCCGCTGAATGCCCTCTGTGCGCCGCTGGCATACCGCTGACGCAACCTGGCGGCCAGACATAGATTCAAAGCGTTTCCCTTGACAGTAAACGATTGAGAATCTACAATAACTTCAAGCCGAGGTAGCTCAGTCGGTAGAGCAGCGGACTGAAAATCCGCGTGTCCCCAGTTCGATTCTGGGCCTCGGCACCACAGGTTTTCCGGCCGAAGTGGCGGAATGGTAGACGCGGCAGTCTCAAAAACTGTTGAGGGGCAACTCTCATGTCGGTTCGAGTCCGACCTTCGGCACCAGACGTGACACTGCCGAGTTGTGTAGCGGTAGCACGGGGGACTTTGGATCCCTTAGCCCAGGTTCGAATCCTGGCTCGGCAGCCAGTATGGAATTGCTCCGAACTCTGCCTAAGAAGAAGGCTCTCGTTACCGGTGGTGCGGGCTTTATCGGCTCTCATCTAGCTGAAGAGCTAGCAAGGCGGGGCTACCGGGTTATTATTCTCGACGACCTGTCGACTGGTAAAATGGAAAATATAGAACCCTTGCTTAAGAAGGAGAATGTCGAGTTCATCCAAGGCAGCATCACTGACCTTGCTCTGCTTCAGAGGGTTTTCAAGGCGTTGACTATGTCTTCCACCTGGCAGCTATCCCCAACGTCCCTAGGAGTACAAAAAAATCCTTTGGCCTCGCATGATGCAAATATAACCGGCACTTTGAATGTGCTGCTGGCGGCCAGGTCAGGAGCAACGCGGGGACAGTCCATCAGCGAACTACGGCAGGAGATTACCCAATTGAGGGCAGAGTTGGAGCAAGAGACGGCCAAAGGACTAGAATTGGAAAGCTCAAGGGATGTCGCCTGGGAAGCCTTCCAAATTGTTGCCGGCAAGGTGGTAGAGGCAGAAGTTGCCGTTCGGGCGCAGGACGCTGTGGTTCGTGTTGCCGAAGTTGCCGTGGTGCCTGAGCAACCCGTGGCACCTCGCAGAGTGATGAACATTGGTATCGCCCTGGTGCTGGGACTGGTCGTAGGCGTATTCGGTGCCTTCGGGGTTGAGTACTTTCAGAAGACCGGGGATAAACCAGAGGGAGGGAAGAGGGAGCAAGAGGTAAGTTGAGTCTGCCGAGACTCTCAATGTCCTGCGGCGCATGTCCGGGGTGTTTCTGGCTAGTTGTCGGGTAAGCTGACCTTAGATTTGCTGGCTTGTTTAGTATCTAGGGCGTTTCACGCACCTTTAGCCAATTCCCAGACGAGGGGCACCATGTCCCGAGACGCCGCCTGAGACACAAGAGAAACCAAGCAAGAAGGCAAGCAGGAGGGTATAGAAATGAAAAGCGTCTTAGTAGTAGGCTCCGGCTTCATGGGCTCTGGCATTGGCCAGATATGCGCCCAAGCAGGCTACCGAGTCCACCTGATGGATGTCAAGCCCGCGGCTCTGGACAAAGCCA
>JACNFS010000109.1:0-7090 GCA_014384515.1 Dehalococcoidia bacterium
TGGCGGTGAGCAGCAGAGAGTAGCAATTGCCAGGGCCCTGGTTAATAGCCCGTCACTTATCCTGGCAGACGAGCCGACGGGTAACATGGACCAGAAAACAGGAAGGGAAATCTTGGGTCTGTTTCACCAGCTGAATAGAGAAGGTCACAGCATCATCATGGTTACCCACGACCCTGAGATAGCCAAGCATGCCAAAGAAATCATAGTCCTGCAGGATGGGCAAATTGTAGACAAGGTTAAGAAAAACAAAGGAGGCTATAGATGAAGAGAAAGATGTCCGGTCTAGCGCCGACTACTGTGACTCGGAGAATCGTTGCGGCATGCGTACTATTTCTGCTTGGTCTGGCGTCGTTTCTTGTCGCATGTGCCGGCCCAGCGTCAACATCAACACCTACTGTGACACCACCATCAGATTCGGCAGCCTTCCAGACTGTTAGGCTAACGATTGTCCCAGCTGAGGTTGAACCCGGAGAGAAAGTAGTTGTCACTGCTATGGTAACAAATACCAGTGACACTGAGGCTAGCTATGCCGCCCAGTTGAGGATAAACAGTATTACTGAGGCAGTGAAGAAACTAACTATGCCGGCTGGGGGAACCCAGACTTTGACATTCTTAGTGTCCACGGGTATGCCAGGGGCTTATAGAGTTTCCTTAGGGGAGCTTAGTGGGCAATTCGTGGTAGTCGGGCCAGCCGACGAGCAACTGCGACCAGGTAACCCGGAAATCAGCGTATCTGAAGCCATCCGCTCGAGCGAACGCACCGCCCCGAGTTGTTGCAGCAGGTGAATCCTGACAATGTGGAGGCAAGGAGTTCGTGAAGGGATAGCAAAGGAAGACGAGTTCACGAGTATAGAGGCTTCGTCATAAGCAAAAAGGAGGATACAGGGGATGCCTAGAAAAATGGTGACGGCGGCAGTATTGTTTTCCCTGATATTGGTAGTTGTAGCGTGTGCTAATCCGGCGGCAACAACTGTAGCCCCGAGTTTTACTGCCACTGATGTTGTAACTGGCGAGACGGTCTCAGTCGCTCAGTTTGACGGGTCTGTAGTCCTGCTGAACTTCGTGAACTATGGTTGTTCCTCGCGTCTCAACCAAGTCGTGTCAGCTCAGCTCTTGGGGATCAGAGATCTCAGAAAGCAGCGCGATGATTTCACACTGATCTCAGTTTTTTGTAGCTGCTGCCCACCGGATGTGTTGCGCGATTTCGCAAAACAAAATGACCTAACATGGCCTTGGATTCTTGATACGGATTATTCTATTCTTGAGGCATATTATGATTATCTCAGGGAGTATGGCTACCCAACGCTGGTTCTCATAGACAAAGAGCACCATATCACGGAGGTCGCTGGTTATTTGGATTTATTTGCACTAGCCAAGAAGATAGACGAAACAGCACAATATCGAGACAAGGAGTCATGAAGATGTATTAATGAATCATAAGGGCAGCGCAGTCTGCTGGATAGGGGCTTCATTCAAACAAGCAAGGAGGATACAATTGATGTTAAGAATAATAAGAAGAAGAACAGTAATAGTAACGGGAGCAGTGTTATTTTCGCTGCTGTTAGCGGTTGTCGCATGTGCCGGCCCGACTTCAACACCAGCACCGACACAGGCACAGCCATCAGTCCGGGCAGACCTCCAGATTGCTGAGTTAGCAATTGATCCGGCAGAGGTTAACCCTGGAGAGGAGGTAGTTATTACCGCTAAAGTGACAAATTTTGGTGACGCCACTGGTATCTATCCCGTCCAGCTGGGGATAAACGGTACAGCTGCGTTACTGAAGAACGTGACTGTGCCTCCTGGTGCAACCCAGACCTTCAGTTTCCTGGTTTCGAAGGACATACCTGGGACTTATGAAGTTGCCCTTGGTGGACTTGCCGGGCAATTTGTGGTGGCCGAGTCGGTCGGACTGACTCAACCAACTGGTAACGGTGTGACTGCACCTGAACCTGCGGCGTCGAGTTGCTGCGGCTCAACCGGCTCAAGCTGCGGTTGCGGCGGAGCCGCACCCTCGTCCCCCGTTCCGCCCCAACGCACCGGATGTGGCTGCCGGTGAAGCACCACTGTGCGAGGCGAGGGGTCTGTGGAGGGTTCTTAGAGAAAAGCGAGTTCACTCGATAAGGGCTCTACCTGAATGCCGATCAGAGTACAGCAAATGTTAAGAAGAATTGCAGTGGGAGCGATACTATCCTGGCTAACGTTGGCCGTTGTGGCATGTGCTGGCCTGTCATCGACACCAGCACCTGCTCCAACACCGGCGTCAATACCTAGCTCAACGTCGACACAGGCACGACTGTCGGCCCAGGGAGGTTTCGAGATTGCTCAGTTGGGGATTGATCCGGCTGAGGTCAATCCCGGACAGGAAATACGTATCACGGCACAGGTGACAAATACGGGTAATACCGAGGATAGCTACACCGCCGAGCTGAGCATAAACAATATTGCTGAAGCGGTGAGAGAGGAGGTTTTGCCTGCTGGGGGAACCCAGACCTTGAGTTTTCTGGTCTCAAAGGACATACCTGGGACTTATGAAGTTGCTCTTGGCGGCCTTGCCGGCCAATTTGTGGTAGTCAAGCCAGCCGAGCTAACGCCAACAAGCAATGGTAAAGCCGTTTCGCCAGAACTCACTGTTGCGCCAGATTTCACCGGTATCGATGTGGTAACCAACGAGACTGTCTCACTTGGTCAGTTCAGAGGGTCTGTGGTACTAATAAACTTCGTGAACTACGGTTGTTCGCGCTCTCTGAGCCAGATAGTCTCAGCGCAGCTGTTGGTGATTAGAGATGTTGCCAAAGAGCGTGACGATTTCGTACCGCTCTCGATCTTTTGTGGCTGCTGCCCAAGAGACGTGTTGCGCGACTTCACAGAACAGAACGGCTTGACATGGTCGTGGATTCGGGGCACTGCCGATTCTACTGTTCCGCAGTATGTGGACTATCTCATTGAGTATGGCTACCCGACGCTGGTTTTCATCGATAAACATCAGTATGTCAGAGAGGTCACTGGCTACTGTGATTTCTTTACACTAAGCGCGAAGATAGACGAAACATCACAGTACTGATCCAAGGAGCTTATGAAGATGTATTGAGCGTATTGGAAAAACGGTTCACTGGATAAGCACTTCATTCAAACGAAAAGGAGGATACAACAGATGAAAAAAAGAATAGTTATGGGAGCGGTGTTATTTTCGCTGGTATTAGCCGTTGTTGCCTGCGCTGGCCCAACGTCAACGCCAGCATCTAATCCTGCTCCAACTCAAACACCATCTCCAACGCCTACGGCGACACAAGAACCCGCTCCAACACTGAATCCGAAACCAAAGCCCTCTGGGCCGATAAAGGCGACGTGGATTGAGCCGACAATAATAGATGGCGATACTGTGTCCATCCCGCTGAGCGAGGTAGAGAATAATTGGGATATCCATTTCGCTGTCGGAAGCCCTGGTGGCGATATGAACTTCATGGCATACATTCTGGATGAGGAAATCCATGTTCGAGCAAATGTCTGCCCACCATGCCGGTCAATAGGCTTTTCCCTTGAAGAAGACATCTTAATATGTGATAGGTGTGCCACCACTTTCAAGGCCAAGACAGGCGACGGAATTGAGGGAGCGTGTGTCGATTTCCCCAAGGCGTCGTTGCCATATGAAATCATAGATGGCAGCATAATAATGAGGGGAAACGACCTGATAGCTGCATACGAGGATACCGTTAAACCTGGCTGGCCTTAAATACTGGTAGGAGAGACAAGAACTGACGAGTTTAAGGTAGGCTGAGTATTTTCCGCCAAAAGTGGGCAACCTACATGGTAATGTAGACCAAGTATTAAGACTCACAGCGGATATCCAGATGCCAAAAAGAGGTGGGAATTTGTCTTACGCTAGAGCTTTACGCTGTAGAAAGTGCGGGCAGGAGTGTGCCGTGCAGCCTGTCAACGTGTGCGATTTCTGCCTTAGCCCGTTGGAGGTCAGCTATGACTACAAGACATTGGCCAAAGCGCTAAGTCGGGAGAAGCTTGCTCAGGGGCCGCTGACCATGTGGCGGTATCGCGATATGCTGCCGGTGGAAGGCAAGGAAGTGGATATTGGTGCCGGCTTTACCCCCCTGGTCAAGGCTGATAACCTGGGCCGTGAACTGGGGCTAGACCGGCTGTATATCAAGAATGACTGCCTTAACCCGACATACTCGTTCAAAGATAGGCCGGTCTCAGTTGCCGTCACCAAGGCACGGGAGTTTGGATTCGGCACCGTAGCCTGTGCCTCAACGGGTAACCTTGCCGCCAGCGTAGCCGCCCATGCCGCCAAGGCAAATATGAAAGCCTACGTTTTCGTACCCTCCAACGTAGAACCAGGTAAGCTGGTAGGAACAGCAATCTACGATCCGGTTCTGGTGAAGGTTGATGGAAGCTATGATGATGTCAATCGCCTTTGTAATCGACTGGCGGAAAGATATAATTGGGGTTTCATTAACATCAACCTCCGACCTTACTACGCCGAGGGGAGCAAGACTTTGGGCTATGAGGTGGCGGAGCAATTGGGCTGGCGTGCACCTGATTGTGTCGTAGCTCCTGCTGCCTCGGGACTCCTCTTTACCCGTATATGGAAGGGGCTGGATGAGTTCTCTATGCTCGGTCTAATCGAACCGGTTAATACCCACATGTATCTAGCTCAGGCTGCTGGCTCCTCGCCAATCGTCAACGCCTTTCAAGCTGGTAGCCTCCATGTCCATCCGGTAGAGCCAGACACCATTGCCAAGTCCATAGCTATTGGAAACCCCGCGGATGGCTATTACGCGCTGATGGTTGCTAGACAGTCAGGTGGTGGTGCCTGTGCCGTGACCGATGAGGAAGCCGTTGCGGGAATGAAGTTGCTGGCTCAAACTGAGGGTATCTTTGCTGAGGCAGTGGGTGGAGTAGTGGTGGGCGCACTTAGAAAGCTGGCGGCTTCAGGCTCAATCAAAAGAAATCAGCTTACCGTTGCTTTCATCACCGGCGCCGGGCCTAAGACACAGGAAATAGTGGCTGACGTCGTTCGGCCTGTTACCATCCAGCCTACGCTGGAGTCGTTTGAGGAGGTGCTCAGTGTACCAGCTTGAGTCTCCCATGTCCCACGTAGTCTGGTGTATCTATAGGAAAGAGAGGGAGATATAATGGCCAAGAGACAAGTAATGTTCACTTTTCCCGCGGAGCTAATCAAAGAGCCTATTATCTATAACCTGGGTCACAAGTTTAAGGTGGTGACCAACATTCGCCGGGCCGATGTCACGGAGAATAGAGGCTGGGTAGTGCTGGAGCTTGAGGGAGAAGAGGCAGATATCGAGCAGGGCATCGCCTGGGTGACGAACAAAGGGGTAAGGGTCGACCCGGTCATCGGCGATATTGTGGAGGGATAAGAAATGAAGCGGATATATCTTGATTATGCAGCTACTACGCCGACCCGCCCCGAGGTAGTGAAGGCGATGCTGCCCTATTTCACTGATGCCTTCGGTAACCCTTCGGCTATCCATTCCTACGGGCAGGAGGCAAAAGGGGCTGTTGAGGAGGCAAGGGTTAAGGTTGCTGACCTTATCGGTGCCCGGGATGAGGAAATCGTCTTTACCAGCGGAGGTACCGAGGCAGATAACTTTGCCATAAAGGGAGTAGCCTACGGCAAAGAGTCCAAAGGGAATCATATAATCACCAGCTCCATTGAGCACCACGCGGTGATAGAGGCATGCAAGTTCTTAGAAAGGAGGGGCTTCAATATAACCTATCTCCCGGTAGATGCGTATGGCCTCGTTGCCCCTGACGATGTCAGGAAGACTATTACCGATAAGACCATTCTCATCTCGGTAATGCATGCCAATAATGAAATGGGCACCATAGAGCCCATAGCTGAAATCGGAAGGATTGCTAAGGAAGCGGAGATCCATTTCCACACCGACGCCGTGCAGACGGCAGGGCATGTCCCGGTAGATGTAGATGAGCTTGGGGTGGATTTGCTCTCTATGTCAGCTCACAAGTTATACGGTCCTAAGGGGGTCGGAGCGCTGTATATTCGAAAAGGTACAAAACTGGTTTCCTTTATGCATGGCGGTGGGCAGGAGAGAAGACGCCGAGCCAGCACAGAGAATGTCCCCGGCATTGTAGGCTTTGGCAAGGCTGTGGAACTTGCCAAGCAGGAAATGAACGAAGAAGCGGAGCGGCTGAGTTATCTTCGTGACCAACTCATTAAGAGTCTCCTGGAGCGGATTGACCGCATTTGTTTAAACGGTCACCCTACAAGCAGACTACCAAACAATGTCAATGTGAGTATTGATTTCGTAGAAGGGGAGTCTATGTGCCTGAATCTTGACTTGGAAGGCATTTGTGCTTCTACCGGCTCTGCCTGCAGCTCAGCAAGCCTTGAACCGTCTCACATTCTTTTAGCGATGGGACTTTCTCACGAACAGGCGCATGGCTCGTTAAGGTTTACTTTGGGCAGATGGACCACTGAGGAGGAGCTAGCTCGAGTTCTGGACGTGTTACCCCAAATTGTGACTAAACTCAGAGCTATGTCGCCGCTTCTGAAGAGCCGCAGATAGGAGATGAAAAGATGCCTGACGTCCGGTCGTTATATAGTGAGAAGGTTATGGAACATTTCAGGAATCCCCGGAATGTGGGGGAGATAGAAAATCCCGATGGCATCGGACATGTGGGGAACCCGGTGTGCGGTGATATCATGGAGCTTTACATCAAGGTAAACAATGGTACTATTATTGATGCTAAATTCAAGACCTTCGGCTGCGGAGCTGCCATCGCCACCAGCTCTATGGTCACCGAGATGGTGAAAGGCAAGAGTATAGAAGAGGCATTGGGCATCTCTAATCGGGCAGTAGCTCAAGCTCTGGACGGACTGCCGCCGATTAAGATGCACTGCTCGGTCCTGGCTGAGGAAGCGCTTAAATCAGCCATCGAGGACTATCTAGACAAGTCCGAAAAAAGGAGTGCTGATGGCGAAGGTGAACGAACTCCCTGAAATTGGCAAAATCTCCCCTGAAATCTTTAACGAGTTGATATTTCCCCGCCTGGGGGCTAAGAGTGATAAGGTATTGGTCGGGCCTCAGCATGGGGT
>JACNFS010000109.1:7458-10099 GCA_014384515.1 Dehalococcoidia bacterium
ACCATGGTCGGTGTTGGTCACAAAGATGAATATGTTACTCCCAAGATAGCGAGAGCCGGAGACAAGGTAATCATCACCAAGGGTCCAGCTATTGAGGCAACGGGTATCTTTGCTACTATGTTTCCCGGGCTTATTGAGGGAGAATTCGGGCATGATTTCAGCCAGAGGGCGCAGCAGATATTCTATAAGATGTCGGTAGTGGAAGATGCTACGACCGCAGTAAGCGTTGGGGTAAGGGAGGATGGGGTCACTGCTATGCATGATGCCACTGAGTGTGGGGTATGGGGTGGTCTGTATGAGCTAGCTCAGGCTGCTGGTTTGGGAGTGAGGATAGAGAAGGAGCAGATTGTAGTCGAGGATTGTGTCGAGGAGGTATGTGGCTATTTTGACATCGACCCTTACGCGTCCATCAGTGAGGGGACATTAATTATCGCTTGCCGTGAGCACAAAGCCCGGGATGTAGTGGAGGCCCTATCACAAAAAGGGATTGCCTCGTCAATAGTAGGGGAACTAACAAGCTACAGGCAGGGGATGATTCTGGTGGAAGGAGGGAGGGAAAGAAAGCTTGAACACCCCCTGGTTGACCCCTTTTGGAAAGCTTTCTATAATGCACTAGAGAAGCAGGCAACTCCGGGAGCAATGAGGTCAACACAAAGGAAGAAGTCCTGAACTCTGTAGCAGTTGCAGTCGAGGCAGACTTTTGGCAGAATTCGGTTGACCAAGCTGTAAAGTAGTAAGCTGGTGGAAGAGGCGGGGCTATGACACACTTCGAGTGAACCACGAGGCACCGTGATATTGGGTAGGGAAAAAGGCCCGGGATTAGTGTACTAGGGTTTGCAATGCTGCAGAATTCGGTTGAGCGACAGCTTGACAAAGAGCCAATTGCCAAGGTGCAATGTGAATGTGGTAGTGAGGCGAGAACTCTTGGTTGACGGGGCGAGGAGCAACAAGAATGACCACCGGAGAAGAGTTACGCAGATACGAAAGACAAATGATAATTGAGGGTTTTGGAAGAGAGGGACAGGAACGCCTCAAGCAAACCAGGGTTGTCGTTGCCGGAGCCGGTGGACTTGGGTCAGTAGTATCCATTTATTTGACTGTAGCGGGAGTGGGGAAGATCAGGCTTATAGACCATGATAGGGTGGAACTCGGCAATCTTAACAGGCAGATTCTATATGGGAATAGAGACATTGGAAGGAGAAAGGTGGATTCGGCCAAGGAGAAGCTTGAATCACTAAACCCAGAGGTCAAAGTGGAAATCGTGAGTGAGGCGATACTTGAAGACAATGCCTTTGAACTCGTGGATGACTGTGATCTGATTGTAGATGCTATGGACAACTTCACCACTAGATACATTCTGAACAAGGTTGCGATCAACAGAGATATCCCTTTCTTTCACGGAGCAGTCCGTGGCTTTGAAGGCAGAGCCACAACTATAATTCCCGGTCAAACGGCGTGCCTGAAATGCCTTTATACACGAGCGCCGCAGCCGGAGCCAGCGCCGGTGGTTGGAGTTGCGCCGGCAGTCATAGGAAGCATCCAGGCTACCGAAGTTGTAAAGTATATCGTGGGGATTGGAGACCTGCTAACCAACAGGTTGCTGATATATGATGGCTTAAGCCTGGAGTTCATGGAGATGAAGCTGAAAAGGCGCCCGGATTGCGAGGAGTGTCAACACCTTACTGAGGGCCGAGAATGAGTGTTAAGGTAAGGCTGCATCCTTGTCTCAGGAACTTCAGCGACGGCCGACAGGAAGTTGAAGCGGTGGGGCAAACAATCGGCGAGTGCATCGATGATCTGGAGAGCAAATTCCCTGGGATCAGGCAGCAGCTGTGTGATGACGGGTGCAAGCTGCTCACCAAGTACGACATCCACATAAACGGACGTAGTTCTTATCCGGAGGAATTGGCCAAGCTTGTGAAAGCTGGCGATGAGCTCACTATTCTTACGTTCGTTGCCGAGGGATGAAGTTTGTTCAGCAACTGGTCGCTGCGGGAGGGAGAAGGTGACTAATGCGAAGCATTTTAGACTCTCGTGAATGGAGCGCTACAGTAATCGACGACGTCAGATCGGGCACGGAGGGATAACGTGGCTAGAATAATCGCAGTCTGCAAAAGCGAGGAGAAGGGTACCAAGAAGCAGGACGTAAAAGAAGGGCTTTTCAAACAAGACTACGGCCTTGTTGACGATGCTCATGCCGGTTGCTGCACTCACAGGCAAGTAAGCTTGCTCGCCACGGATAGCATTAACAAGATGCGAAGTCTGGGTTTTGATGTAAACCCCGGCGATTTTGCTGAAAATCTGACCACTGAAGGAATAGACCTGGTCTCACTACCTATTGGTACACATATCTCCGTAGGGAAACAAGTTATCTTGGAGGTTACTCAAATTGGTAAGGAGTGCCATAGCGGGTGCGCTATCTATCGCCAGATAGGTAAGTGTATCATGCCCAAAGAGGGGGTGTTTGCCAGGGTGATTCGAGGCGGGTCCGTCAGGACTGGAGATCAGATAGGGATACGAAAAGATGGAAAATGAGACGGAGAGAATTCGTGTATTACGGCTTACTGAGGAAGGCAAAAGCAGCATCGAAGATATCGTCGTCAGGGAATTTCCTCTCACTATTGTCCTGAATAACCAGGAG
>JACNFS010000112.1 GCA_014384515.1 Dehalococcoidia bacterium
AAGAGTTTATACCACCCGACGCGTATGTGTCAACGAAGAATGGCTACATTCGGCCTTGAACTGTAGGGGAACTTGCTCCTGAACACTTGAGCGGGAAAAAACGCAAATCATCTAGCATTATGTAAGAAAAGGCATTGACAAAGCCCAGATGGCCTGCTAGACTCAATCAAGCGCTTGATTGAATAGCGGCGGTTCATTGAAACCCGCCTTGATAGTATCTGATTCTATCTGGAGCAGAGGCAAGGGATTGGTTACACGTACTCGGAATAAAGACGAAGTGGGGTACACCCGTCCCGCTGATTCAAGGCACGAACAGATAATCAAAGCTGCTGGTGCGCTGTTTGTCAGCAAGGGTTATCTGAAGACTACTGTGCGCGAGATAGCCCGTGCTAGCGGCATAACCGTTGGAACGCTGTACCACTACTTCAGTTCAAAAGACGATATCCTGTCATTCATACAAGAAGATACGTCTGATTTCATAAGCAATCTTGTTCAGGAAGCCGAAGAAACTCTTTCGCAATCAGGTCCCGTGGAAGCTCTTCGCCTTGCTATCCGGAAGTACTTCTCCATAGTCAACGATTTCCAAGACATCACCCTTTTCTGGTACCACGACACAGGGAACCTGCAGCCAGCTCACCAGGAGCATCTCCTGCACTGCGATGAGCTACTTGGAGAGGCATTCAAAAGAATACTGGACGCAGGGTGCCAGTCGGGTGAATTCAAGCAGCATGACACCACGCTGACTGCACATGACATCATTGTCTTAGGTGACATGTGGGCCTTCAGGCGGTGGTTCCTGCGCAAGCACTATACCTTTGCACAATATGCCACGGAACAGATTGATCTTATATTATCAGCCATAACTAATAACCGTTTTCAGCGACAAGTTTTGGAAAGGAGGGCTGAGAAGACGCGATAGAGTGGATTCATTCATGAGAGTAGCTTATCACTAATTGAGGACCAAATGAAGAAGGAGGTTAAGAAATGCGAAGACTTGTCCTAATCTCGATGAGCCTGCTACTGCTGGCAGGCGTGGCGGTCGCTGGTTGCGCGGCGCCGGAGGAGGCTGCCGCACCGCCGGAGGAAGGGGCGCCAGCGGAAGAAGCGGCAGCGCCCCAGGAGGGCGTCATAGAATGTATTTATGCCGTTGGTGGGCCTCCCTATCCCGAATTCGCTGAGGGTTTTTTCACTACCCCGTATTTAGAGTACTTAATAGGGCATATAGAGATGTGCCCAGCTCTTAAAGGGCAGTTTGACCTTAAGATTTACCACTCCGGAATGCTCTACAACCAGAACGATGCCCAAGCCGCCTTAGCCTCCGGCGCGATTCAGCTGACCTACGGCGGGCCTCATTTCTACGAGCAGTGGGACCCTGCCTGGAAATTGCTCGAGGCGCCGGGCGTAATCGACAGTTGGGAACACTTCTTGAGGGTGATGGACACCGAGCCATACAAGGAGCTGGAAAAGGACCTGGCCGGCAAAGGCATTACTATCCTCAACTGGGCAGGCCAGGCTGGTGACGTTTTTATCTTCACCGAGAAGCGTTGCGACACGCTGGAAGACCTCAATGGCCTAACAATCAGGTACTTTGGCGGAGAGGGCCAGGCGAAGGCCATAGCGGCACTTGGTGCAACCGGGGTCTTCATCCCCTATACAGATGTAGTAATGGCTCTTCAAACGCACCAGATTGACGGCGTGATTACCGACGTAACCGGCGGCGCCTTTTTCTACGAGCTATTCACCTACTGCCCCAATATGATGCCCTACGTCCTGGCAATTCAGCCGATTTGCAACGCCGTCAACACCGAGTGGTATGAGTCGCTGCCGTCTGACCCAACACCCTTCAATCCGGGGATGCGCGAATCCTTCGACAGGGTTTTCGAGGGGATTCGAACTGACCACTACTACGACGGGCTGGAGGCTTGGGCCATGGGTGCTTGGGATGCGATGGGTTGCTACGTGGCCCCGTACGACGCCGCTCAGGACCAGGAGCTGAAGCGCGTTATGCGTGAGGCGCAGGCGTCGATGATCGCCGAGCTGGACCCCAAGTACATGGAAGCCATCGAGTCCGTTAGATAAGCGTTTGCGGGCTGCCCTACGACAGCCTTGGGCAGCCCGCTCTACCAAGGCCCCGGGCAACTAGGCTGCCTAGCAGTTGACACTGTTAGAGCGCAGCTAGCGATTGCACACAGGAGAGGAAACATAGGTGATGGATATAGTCAAGAAGCTAGATTACGGTTTCCAGCTTTTCTGTGCCTATCTTCTCGCCCTCAGCGTGTGTCTGCTCATGGCAATCATCGTGCTCAGGGAATTCTTCGGTATCAGCTATGACTTTCTGGTGGATACCACTGTCTGGCTGACGATTTGGTCGATGCTCCTGCTGAGCGGACCGTTATTTGGAGAAGGTGGACACATTGCCATTAAAGCGCTTCTGGGAAGAATACCGGGCAGATTCCGCCTTACTGTTGAGTTCTTCAACGCCTTGTGCACATTAGTGTTTGTCACCATCGTAACCTATGGGGGCGTACTCCTAATCCATACTCTCTATTCCCAGCACCAGGTCTATCCCAGGTACATTGCCATTCCCATGTGGATGGTGCAGATTTGTGTACCGATAGGTCTACTTCTATTCGCCGTTTATGCTATAGCCGAGCTATATAGAATCGTTCAAAGGATGAGAGCCTAGCGCCGACAATCAAATAGCCGTTCGTGATTTCTTATCCCAAGTAGCCGGAGGTTGTATGCAGCCAAGAGAAACAAGGGAGTTGAGCCGATTCAGTCACCGAGGTGAAGCTCTCTAAGGAGTCAATTCAATTGGAAATTTGGGCCATCATAGGCATAGTTCTGATATTCGTCCTGCTTCTCAGCGGCGCCCCGCTAGCCATCGGTTTTGGCTTCGGGTCGCTTATCGTAGTCCTCATGGTTATGGGAATGCCACTTGACGGCATAGCCAGCTTGGTTTTCAACAGCATCAATTCCTTCCCGCTGCTTGCCGCCCCCTTCTTCATCCTGGCTGGAAACCTGCTTCTCCATAGCGGCGGCATGCCGGACGTGCGTGATTTCATGCAGTCGTGGCTGGGGCAAATGAGAGGCGGCCTTGCTGCTGGCGCTGTCATTATCGGAGCCTTTCTTGGCGCCGTTTCCGGCTCATCTACTGCCTGCCTGGCCATCATGGGCGCCGTCATCCTGCCCATCATGGTAGAAGCTGGCTACGATAGACCTTTCGCCTCCGGCATAGTACTCAATGCCTCCGAGCTGGGTTGGATCATACCGCCCAGCCTGGCACTTATCATATTGGGAGCTCTAACCCGGATATCCATTCCCCAACTGTTCCTGGCAGGCATAGGCACCGGCCTGCTGGCGACTGTATTCATGGCTATCGTTGCCCTGCTTATCTCAAGGCGAAGGAAATATCCACCAGCTGCTAAGGTAGGCTGGAAAACGCGAGGTACCTCTTTTGTCAGGGCTCTTCCGTTGCTGTTCATGCCCGTTATCATCCTGGGGGGCATATACAGTGGCCTGTTTAGCCCAACGGAATCAGCAGCCATAGCTTGCTTCTACACCGTGGCAATAGGTTTGTTCTTCTACCGGCGGCTTAATTGGACGGGGATAAAACAGGCTCTTCTGGACACCGCAAAGCTGAGTTGTATGATTTACTTGCTCATCGTCTGCGCCGACCTGTTCTCCAAAGTACTTTGCTACCTGATGGTGCCCCAGACTATCACCGAAGTTGTTATCGGCCTGAGGCTAGAACCCTTAGCTTTCCTGCTAGTAGTAGAAGGTTTCCTGCTGGTGATGGGATTCTTTTTCAGCAGTATTCCCATGATAATCGTGATTCTTCCCATGTTCGTGCCCATCGCGCTTCGGTTGGGCATAGACCCTGTGTTCTACGGGATTCTGGCTATTCTGGTTACCGCCATAGGTGAAATCACCCCGCCGATGGGACCGCAGCTCTGGTTCGCCGAGCCCATCTGCAAGGAAAAGATGGGAAACATTATGAGAGAGTCCTGGCCATTCCTCGGCGCTCTGACCCTGGCTGTGCTGGTGACCACCTTTGTTCCGGGCATTGCCATGTTCCTGGTCGAACTGTGGAGATAGGAGGTAGGAGCGAAGCGGCTTGGTGGGAAATATAGCTCGGGTTTTGGGCCTGACTGCGTAGCGAGTTTAGTCTTAGTCACCTTTATGCTGTGAACTTGTTCAAAAACTTTGTCCTTCGTGAATCACCCACGGCTCCGAAAACTCAGGGTGTGGTGACATATTAAAACAAGGAGGCAAAAATGGCTTTAAGCGGTATCAAAGTAGTTGAAGTGTCCACCTGGGCAGCCGGCCCATCTTGTGGCATGTGGCTGGCGGAAAACGGCGCCGACGTGGTCAGGGTAGAGCCCATTGATGGGGACCCTGTTCGCGGTATCATGCAGTCGGGGGTGATCCCTGTGACCGATTTCAACTGGATGTGGGAGCTGTGGAATCGGAGCAAGCGATGCATAGCCATCGACCTGCGCCAGGAGGCAGGCCAGCAGATTGTTCACAAGCTGGTGGAGAAAGCAGATGTTTTCCTGGCCAACTTGCGCCCGGGTACATTGAAAAGGGCAGGGTTGGATTATGAGACCTTAAGCCAGCTCAACCCCCGCCTTATCTACGCCAATATAACTGGCTACGGACGAAAGGGGCCAGGGGTAGACTGGCCTGCTTTTGACGAGACCGCCTTTTGGGCGAGGTCTGGCATCATGGCCACTATGGGTGAGCCTGATACTGCTGCCGTACCGCTGCGAGGAGCCATGGGAGACCATACCACAGGCATATTCGCACTAGGCGGTATCGCGTTGGCTCTGTATGTGCGGGAAAGAACTGGCCGTGGCCAGCGAGTGGATTTATCTCTGCTTGGCAATGGAATGTGGGTAGCCGGAGTTGACATCCAGGGCGCGCTCGTATATGGCATGGAGGTTGGCAGGTTTCCCAGGAAGACCATGGGTAACGCGCTGTACAACACCTACCAGAGCAAAGATGGCAAGTGGTTCCAGCTGCAGATGCTCCAGACTGACCGCTATTGGCCGGGAGTGTGCAAAGCCCTGGGCAGGGAAGACCTCGAGCACGACCCCAGGTTCGATTCTCACCAGAAGAGGGTGGAGAACAACGTGGAACTGATCGAAACCCTTGATGAGGAACTGGCCAAGAAGGACAGGGACGTGTGGGGGCCGCTTTTCGACCAGAACGGTGTGGTGTGGGGGCCGGCCCACAGCCCGATGGAGGTGATTAACGATCCGTGCGTTTTGGAGAACGACTACATCGTGGAATACGAGCACTTCTCGCACGGAAAGGTCAAGGGCATACGCTGCCCGGTTCAACTGAGTGAAAACCCCACGAGCACACCGCGTGGCGCGCCGGAATTCAGCCAACACACTGAGGAGGTGCTGCTGGAGATGGGATATAACTGGGACGACATCAGCAAGCTGAAAGATCAGAAAGTGATTCCGTAAGGGCATGCGGAGAGGCAGGAAAGGTCACAGCGGAGGTAAATTGTGAGCATTCTTTTGTATGAGAAAAAGAGCAGGATAGCTTATGTTACACTTAATCGCCCTGAAAGTTTGAACACAATGAGCCGGGAGCTAAGTCGCCAGTTGTCAAAAGCTCTAGTTGATTTCGAATCCGACGCTGACATGTGGGTGGGAATCATAACCGGAACTGGAGACAGGGCATTTTGCGCTGGTGCCGACCTCAAAGATACGGAGGGACTGGAAGCCCCCGATGAATGGGAAGCAGAATACGTAAGGCAGCTAACATCGGTGAAGAAACCCTTGATTGCTGCCGTCAATGGCTATTGCCTCGGTGGCGGGTTTACATTGGCTTTGGCCTGTGACATAAGAATCGCCTCAGAGAAGGCTTCATTCGGCACGCCGGACCAAAAATTGAATACCGTTGACTGCTACGCTTCTCTGGCCCTATCAAATTTTGTCCCACCAGCAATAGCTATGGAAATCCTTTTCACAGGGGAGAGAATCAGCGCCCAGGAAGCCTACCGCGTTGGTTTGGTCAATAAGGTTGTTCGTCCAGCAGAGCTTATGCCTACAGCAGAGCAGATAGCCGGAAAAATCTGTGAAAACGGCCCTATGGCTGTAAGGGTATGTAAGGAGCTGGCCAAGAGAGGACGAACCATGACTCTCGACGAGGGGCTTTGCCTGTTCAAAGCTCTGGCTCACACGGTGCTGGCCAGCGAGGATACTAAAGAAGGAATTGCAGCTTTCCTGGAGAAGAGGCCGCCTGTCTGGAAGTGCAAGTAGAACCGGGTCGAGCGGTTTCTGCCGCTTTGGACGATAATAGAAACCAACTGAAATAAGGAGGTGAAGCAATGCAACTGGAGACCGTGATCTACGAGAGAAAGGACGAAATCGCCATAATCCGACTCAACAGGCCCAAGGTGCTTAACGCACAGAACAGGCAGATAGTTGGCGATTTCCTGGCAGCGCTGAAGGAAGCGCAGGCCGATGCAGAGGTTAAGGCAGTTATCGTGAAGGGAGAAGGCAGAGCTTTTAGCTCCGGGGATGACCTCTCGGAGGATAAACACGCAACTGTGGAAGAGGGGCTAGCAGCCATAGAGACTATGCAGGATACCACCAGAACTATGCTAAGAATGGGCAAGCCCATAATCGCCGCTGTCCACGGGTATGCCCTCGGTGCTGGGTGCGAATGGGCTATGGACTGCGACATAAGGATAGCCGCCGAGGGAACCAAGTTCGGCTTTCCCGAAACAAACGTCGGCGGTACAGTAACCAACGCTGGCACCAAGCTACTGCCGCTTCTGGTAGGCCTGGGAAGAGCCAAGGAGCTGGTTTTCACCAACGAGATGATCGACGCCAAGCAAGCGGAACAGTGGGGGCTGGTAAATAAGGTGGTTCCCCTGGAAGAGCTGGACAAGACAGCAATGGACATGGCAAAGAAAATAGCTCAGAACTCTACCCTGGCAATCTACCTTTCCAAGAGAGCTCTGAACCAGGGCGCTTATCAGGACTTCGAACAGACCCTTGAACTGGAGACCAGAGATGCAATGGTGGCCTTCTCAACCCTAGAAGCGGCTGAACGGGCAAAAGCCGCCCTTTTGAGAACTAAGAAGAAGTAGCAGACAACCAAACTGACGTAGGAGGCAGAAATGATCATAGATTTCCGCATGGTTACACCGGGTAACGAGTGGATGTCGATTGAGGAAGCAGAAAGGGTCTTTCCAACCAGCTACCTGAGAGGTTACATGGGGACATACGCCGACGTGGCAAATGCGTTCAAGGTAACAACAGACGACCTAATCCGCGGCATGGATGAGGGGGGTGTTGACAAGGCGGTCTTGCAGGGGGAGTGGGGGATAGGTGACTACCGCAAACAGAACGACGCCGTGTACAGGCTGGCGCAAGCACATCCTGACAGGTTCGTTGCCGCCTATCTGTGCGTGAACCCGCTGGAAAACGACGACATGGCTGAGGTTGTTGAGAAGGAAGTGAACGAGAGAGGCTTCAAGGGGGTAAACATCCAGGGCTTTGCCTGCTGGCTGAGGGCCAACGACAAAAGGTTCTACCCGGTCTACGCCAAGTGCCAGGAACTGGGCATTCCCGTGACCATCCATTCATCGATCAACTTCAGCGTAGACCGGACTATAGACTACAGCAGGCCTATATACCTCGACGAGGTGGCGTGTGACTTCCCCGACCTGACCATCGTGGCCAACCACGGCGGCTGGCCCTGGGTCACCGAGATGGTTGCCGTGGCCTGGAAACACCCCAACGTCTATATCGAGATCGGAGCAGTCTCACCGAAATACATCGGCACGCCCGGCACCGGCTGGGAGCCATTGATGGTTTATGGCAACTCCCTTCTTCAGGATAGGGTCTTGTTTGCCACGGACAATATGTTGCCACCAAAGCGTTGCGTTGACGAGCTGAAAGCTCTGCCCTTGAAAGATGCAGTCAAGGAGAAGTGGCTTGGCGGCAATGCTGCCAGACTTCTGGGATTAGAACAGAAGAAATAACACACTCATGAGCCTGCGTCAGCTGGGGGGAATGTTTCAAGATGCCATGGTCACAATATACCCACATCCATACCGCTTAGGCTCACCTTTTCGTTCAGGCTGAGTCAATGAAGCATTCCCCAACCAGCAGGATTCCTCAGGCTGGCTCAACGCATAGGCGTTTTCCAATAGGACGAATCTACACATCTGCTGCTACAGAGTCAAATTAGGCGATTCAATACCCTCCGGGATTTTTGTCGCCTTTTCTCATTGCTGCTTTTCATAGGCTGCCTACAAGGGTCTTGACATTTCCTGATGAGCTGTTTATAATGAGCGTTGCAAATGATTCGCATTAGCATTATAATACATCCGAGGGGGATGCTGAACGTATCTTCGAGGCCAATATGAGAGTCCAACTTTGACAGATAGGATTGGTGCTGAGATATGGTTAGTAAAGCCAAGCAAAAGATGAGCGCCCAGCAAACATTGAATCGCTCCAACCAGCGAGTAACAGCTCAACGCAGCCTGCTGCTGGAGCTTCTTCGCCAAAGTGACAGGCATCTAGACGCCGACGACTTGTATCGCCGGGCACGGCGGAAGCATCCCCGGATTAGCCTATCCACGGTCTACCGGAATTTGCAGCTTTTCAAGAAGCTGGGGCTGATAGAAGAGCACCATTTCGCCGAAGAGCACCATCACTATGAAGCGAAACCTCCAACCGAACACCAGCATCTTTTGTGCCGCAACTGTGGCAAAGTCGTGGAATTTGCCTGCCCCTTGAGCCAGAAGTTCAAGAAAGACGTTGGCAGACAATATGATTTCGATATTAGCGGAGTCGAAGTCCGCATGACAGGCCTGTGCTCAACCTGTCGCAAGAGAAGCGATGGGTCATAAGAACAGGAGTAGCATTTTTGTTTTCCGCGCAATGTTGCAAATGGAATGCATTAGTGATTAAGGATGCTGAACGGCTACAGATGAGGAGTAAATTACGATCATGTCTCAAAAGAGACGATTGACTTTAGCTCAGATGGAGGCCGGGCAGACCGGCACGGTAGTTGAAGTTCTGGATGGTCCAGGCTTCGGCCAGCGCCGAGGTCCAGGATTCATGCGACGCCGAGGTCCGGGACTCATGCAGAGCCACGGTCCAGGCTTCGGGCGGCGCCTCGAGGCTCTGGGCATCAGGCCAGGGAAAAAGGTGACTAAGATAAGTTCTATGTTCTTTCGAGGGCCGGTTACTCTCAGGGTGGATAACGCCCAGGTGGCTGTTGGTTTTCGCATGGCTAGCAGGATAATAGTTGAAGTGGATGCATCCGCCTAAAGACCTTCGGAGACCGCAATGAAGATTCTGCTCATGGGCAATCCCAATGTGGGCAAAAGCGCACTCTTTTCCCGGCTTACTGGCACACGCATCATCACCTCTAACTACCCAGGCACCACCGTGGACTTCACCGAAGGCTATTTGAAACTTGCTGAAGACCAAGCCAAAATTGTCGATGTTCCCGGCACGTATACTCTTGAAGCTACTGATAAAGCGGAAGAGGTAGCCGTGGAGATGCTTAAAGATGGGGACTTGGTTATCGATGTTGTTGATGCCACCAATTTGGAGAGAAACCTCAATCTCACTTTGCAGCTGCTGGAAAGACAGGTGCCGGTAATAGTTGCCCTCAACATGTGGGACGATGCCCATCACCGTGGCATCAATATCGATGTTGCCAAGCTCGAAGAGCTGCTTGGGGTACCAGTTATCCCTACAGTCGGGGTAAGCGGACAAGGGGTAAGAGAATTGGCAAGCCGTCTTCCAGAAGCGGCGGCACGCCAAGCAACCTATTCTAGTAGTGACGAACGGTGGACAAAGGTTGGCAGCATCGTCGATCAAGTGCAGTCGTTAAGCCATCGCCACCACACTTGGCGTGAGGTCTTAGAAGATGTCAGCAATCATCCGGTGGGTGGGGCCGTCGTTGCCCTGGTGGTTCTCTTCGCCACCTTTTGGGTCATCCGCTTCATTGGTGAGAGTATCATTGGCTATGTGACCGACCCTTTCTTCGAATGGCTGTGGA
>JACNFS010000143.1 GCA_014384515.1 Dehalococcoidia bacterium
GGCTATTGACAACCACTAGATTTCGTGCTAAAGTAATAAGTTACGTGTGACTTTGTTGTGCGTTTCCAATCTTTTTCTTGCTCTTTCCCCAGTTACAACCCAATATGATCTGTTTCTTGATTGAGAACTGGATTTGTTGGGCCTTTTTGTTCCTAAGCTGCTGAACTCATGTTGAACTCCTTAGCGTCTGAAAAGCCAAGCGCTGCCGTGGAAAAGAGGAAATCTTTTGGTAGACTACCTCAAGTCCTGGACCTCCCCAATCTTATCCAGGTTCAACTTGACTCCTTTCGTTGGTTTCAAGAAGAGGGACTGAAGGAGCTTTTCCAAGAGGTTTCTCCAATTCAGGATTTTACCGGCACCCGGCTAGAGCTGAAGTTTGTTGGCTATGAGTTTCGCGAACCTGCTCACTCTGTAGATCAATGTCGCCAGCGGGATACGACTTATTCCGCTCCTCTCTATGTCAGGGCTCAATTGGTAATTAAGGGGACGGGAGAGATTCCGGAAACGGAAATATTCTTTGGCGATCTTCCTCTCATGACAGAGAAGGGCACCTTCATAATTAATGGGGGGGAAAGGGTTGTAGTCAACCAATTGATTCGCTCACCTGGCATCTATTTTAGCTCGCGGGAAGACCTGGCTAGTGGGCGTGAGCTATGCTCTGCCAAACTAATTCCTGAGCACGGCGCCTGGTTAGAGTTTGAAACGTCCGGCAGGGATATTGTTTTCGTAAAAGTGAATGGTAAGAGGAAAATCCCTGTGGCAGTGCTATTGCGCGCCATCGGTTACGACAGCGATGAGGAACTAATCCAGCTTTTTCAAGATGTGGAGAAGTCAGAAGGGCATGCCTTTATGCGATCTACGATGGATAGAGAGCCTGACATCAGGACTAAAGCTGATGCCTTGATCGACATCTATAAGCGATTGCGTCCTGGCGACCCGCCCAATCCTGATAATGCCCGAAATCTCTTGCATAACCTTTTCTTCAATCCCCGGCGCTATGACCTGGGGAAAGTCGGGCGATTCAAGCTCAACAAAAGGTTAGGTCTTGACATCCCTGAGTCTCATCGTGCCTTAACCCCGGAAGATTTTGTGGAGATAGTACGGCGTATTATCTCAATCAACAATGGTAGGGAAGGTCCGGATGACATCGATCATCTCCGCAACCGGCGAGTACGAACAGCAGGACACCTCATACAGAATCAGTTTCGCGTTGGGTTGCTACGTTTGGAGCGGACAATCAAAGAGCGAATGAGCATTGTTGGCCCCGAGGATGCTACTCCGACTACTCTAGTTAACAACCGCCCCATAGTCGCTGCTATGCGGGAGTTCTTTGGTGGTTCACAACTCTCTCAATTCATGGACCAGACTAATCCCTTAGCTGAACTAACTCATAAACGTCGGCTTTCAGCAATGGGGCCAGGAGGGCTTTCTCGTGAGCGTGCTGGCTTTGATGTTCGCGATGTGCACCACTCTCACTATGGAAAAATCTGCCCCATAGAGACACCAGAGGGACCAAACATCGGTCTTATTGGTTCCCTGGCTACTTATGCCCGAATTGATGAGTACGGCTTTATAGAGACACCTTACCGCAAGGTTATCCGCGAGGTGCCCAATACTGTTGAGGACCTGTTAGATAGAACAGTCTTAGAGGACATATCCAATAGTAAGGGGAATCTTCTTGTTACTAGAGGCACTTCGGTTACCAAGGAAATCGCTCAGCAACTAGTCGCCCTGCCCGCTCGAATTATCAAAGTGGCTCCTTTTGTCTCTGCGCAAATCATCTATCTGACCGCTGATGAGGAAGAGCAATATACTATTGCTCAGGCTAATACCCTTATTAACCAGAGAAACGAGTTTATTGAGGACAGACTTGGCGTCATAAAAGGGGGCAAGTATCTTAGAGAGCCGGCAGAGAACGTAGACTTCATGGATGTTTCACCGAAGCAAGTCTTTAGTGTTACTACTTCCCTTATACCTTTTCTTGAGCATGACGATGCTAACAGGGCCCTGATGGGGTCGAATATGCAGCGTCAAGCTGTGCCTTTACTTTGTTCTGAAGCTCCATTGATAGCCACTGGAATGGAAATGGAGGTGGCTAGGTATAGCGGGCAAGTTGCATTTGCCCAAGAGGCGGGCGAAGTAGTTTCAGTTGCCGGTGCTGAGATCACGGTTAATGAGATGGATGGAAATAAGCGCGTATACCCGTTGATGAAATTCGTCCGAACTAATCAAGGGACATGTATTAACCAACGTCCGGTAGTATCCAAAGGCGACAAAGTCAAAAAGGGGCAAGTCATAGCCGATGGTTCGGCAACGGATCAAGGTGAGCTTGCTTTGGGGCAAAACATCCTTTGTGCCTTTATGAGCTGGCGGGGATATAATTTTGAAGATGCTATTATCATTAGCGAGAAGCTAATCAAGGAGGATAAGTTTGCCTCTATCCATATTGAGAAATCTGAAATAGAAGCCCGGGAGACTAAGCTTGGCGCGGAGGAGATTACCAGAGACATACCCAATGTAGGTGAGGAGAGTCTGCGTGATCTGGATGAATTTGGCATTGTCCGTATAGGTGCTGAAGTTGGTCCCGGTGCTATCTTGGTGGGCAAGATTAGCCCAAAGGGAGAGAGCGAGCTAACCGCCGAGGAGAAATTACTACGAGCTATCTTTGGCGAAAAGGCCCGTGAGGTAAAGGATAGCTCTTTGAGGGTACCACATGGCGAATGGGGAAAGGTGATCGACGTCAAAGTCTCTTCTCGCGATGATGATATGGACTTGCCCGCAGGCGTGCATCACCTGGTGAGAGTGTGGGTTGCACAGAAACGCAAAATCTCTGTGGGAGACAAAATGGCAGGCAGACACGGTAACAAAGGCGTTATCTCCCGCATTTTGCCTGAGGAGGATATGCCTTTCTTGCCAGACGGTAGACCGGTGGACATAATTCTTAACCCTATTGGTGTGCCTTCGCGCATGAACATAGGGCAGATTCTCGAGACACACTTGGGCTGGGCAGCTGAAACGCTGGGTCTTAGGGTACTTAATCCGATCTTTGATGGGGCTGATAAGACTGCCATTGAGGACGGTCTGGCCAGGGCTTGGATAGTTCGGCAGTCAGGCACAATCAACTTGCCCAGTTACGCCAATTCCGGTGCTAGTGAACTCGACTGGGCCAAGGCCTGGCTTGGAGATAAGGGCTACAACGCTGAACAGGTGTTCGATGATCGCTATCCAGGGGAGGCGACGAAAGTTTGCCTTCGCTTGTGGCTTGAGGGCTTAGGCATAAAGGTTTATGGCCTTGACGATGAGAGAGTGGAGCAGACTGTGGAAAAGGTATACCTTGAACAGAGACAACCGCCACCTACATTCGGCAAGATTGCTCTTCGCGACGGACAAACCGGTGAGCCATTCGATCAACCGGTAACTGTAGGCATTATCTACATGATGAAGCTTATTCACCTTGTCGACGACAAAGTACATGCCCGGTCTACTGGTCCCTATTCTCTGATTACTCAGCAACCCCTCGGGGGCAAAGCTCAATTCGGGGGGCAACGCTTTGGTGAGATGGAAGTCTGGGCGTTGGAAGCCTACGGAGCCAGTCATATGCTTCAGGAATTACTTACTGTGAAGTCAGACGATGTACCTGGGCGAGCTAAAGCTTATGAGTCCCTTGTCAAAGGTGAGGATATACTGCAACCAGGTGTGCCTGAGTCTTTCAAGGTACTGTTTATGGAATTGCGTAGCTTGGGACTGGCTGTTGAGCTGCTGAATGAAGAAGAGGAGATGATAAGCTTCTTGGAAGAGAGGAAGAGAATCGCAACCAAGCCCATACCTTTGAGCTAAAGGAGACGAATGACTGAGGTTAATGATTTCAATGCCATCCGTATTTCACTGGCTTCACCAGAGCAGATCAAAAGCTGGTCCTACGGTGAGGTAATTGAGCCTGAAACAATTAACTATCGAACCCTGAAGCCGGAAAAAGACGGACTTTTTTGCGAAAGAATCTTTGGGCCGACCAAGAATTACGAGTGCTATTGTGGGAAGTACAAGAAGATACGCTATCGCGGTGTCACCTGTGATAGGTGTGGAGTTACGGTAGAACATTCTAGAGTGCGCCGGACACGTATGGGCCATATCGAGCTGGCCGCTCCGGTGGCTCACATCTGGTTCGCTAAAGGAGTGCCCAGTCGGCTAGCATTACTTCTTGATATCTCTCCCAGGTACCTGGAGCGAGTCATTTACTTTGCACAGCACATCATTATCTCAGTTGATGTTGGGGGGCGTGATGAGAGAATCAAGCAACTCAAGGAGGAACTCTCTCGGCGGTTTGTGGAAACAGAGCGGGTGTCGGAGAATCAGGGCGCGGGGGTAGAAGTGGAAGCTGAATCACAGCCTGACCAAGAGGCCTTGGAGAAGGGGAATCAGCTACAGCCTGAGCTTGTTGACAAGAGAGCTGAGTTTGGAGATGAATTAGAGGCAAGAATAACGTACCTAGAAAACCTCCGGCCACTGAAGCTTGTTACTGAGGCTCAATATCAAGAACTCAAAGCGGAGCATGGCGACTTCTTTGAAGTTGGCATGGGTGCTGAGGCTATATTGCGCATTCTCAAGAAAATTGACCTTGAAGAACTGCGCCAGAGACTCATTGAAGAAATCCGTTCCACTTCAGGGCAACGCCGCAAGAAAGCCAGCAAGCGACTGCGGGTAGTTGAGGCTTTCTGGCGCAGTGGCAATAAGCCTGAGTGGATGATATTGACCGTGCTTCCAGTATTGCCTCCAGAGCTTCGCCCTATAGTCCAATTGGACGGCGGCCGGTTTGCCACCAGCGACCTCAACGATCTCTATCGGCGCGTCATTAATCGCAACAACCGGCTCCGACGGCTAATTGATTTGGGGGCTCCGAAAATCATCATTCGCAATGAAGAACGTATGCTTCAGGAGGCGGTTGATGCACTTATTGATAATGGGCGGAGAGGACGGGTGCCTGTACCTGGCGGCGCCCGTAGACTAAAGTCACTTTCCGATATGCTTAGAGGTAAGCAAGGCCGCTTCCGCCAAAACCTTTTGGGTAAGCGAGTAGACTACAGTGGCCGTTCAGTTATTGTTGTCGGGCCCGAACTAAAACTTCATGAGTGTGGTTTGCCCAAGCATATGGCCTTGGAATTGTTCAAGCCTTTTGTTATGCGGCGGCTGATCGAGCAAGGTTATGCCCACAACATCAAGAGCGCTCGGCGACAGGTGGAGAAAGCTAGACCCGAGGTGTGGGATATTCTGGGCGAGGTGACTAAAGAACGCCCGGTGTTGCTTAACCGAGCTCCAACACTGCATCGTCTGAGCATTCAGGCTTTTGAGCCTGTGCTTATTGATGGTAGCGCTATCCAAATTCATCCTTTGGTGTGTGCCGCTTTCAATGCTGACTTTGACGGTGACCAAATGGCAGTTCACGTGCCACTTTCTCGGGCTGCGGTAACAGAGGCCAGAGAACAAATGCTTAGCATTTATAACATGCTACTGCCGAGTTCTGGCGAGCCGGTAATGACACCCACCTTGGATATGGTTCTGGGTTGTTACTACCTCACCAATATTAGACCTGGAACCAAGGGTGAGGGAAAATGTTTCAACGATTTTGAGGAAGCTAAACTGGCCTACGAACTGGGGATCATCAGCTTGGATGCTGAAATAGAGGCGAGGGCAGGGGATAGGAGCACGGACAGACTAAAGACCAGCGTTGGTCGCATTTTGTTCAATGATGTTATACCTGATGAATTTCGATTCTGTAATCAGGTTATTGACAAGACTGTTTTGAAACGCTTGGTGTCGGACTGCTATCGTTTGCTGGGAAATGCTCCTACTGTTACCATGGTCGACAACCTTAAGCGGCTGGGCTTTGAGTATGCTACCAAGTCAGGGACGAGTATTGCCGCGAAAGATATTGAAGTGCCACGGGAGAAAGCAAAGCTTCTTGAAGAGGGTGATGAGAAAGTGGCTGTCATTGAGAGCCAGTTTAATCGGGGCCTAATTACTGACGATGAGCGCTATAACAGGACTATTGAAGTCTGGACAGAGACTACGGATAAGGTCACAGAAACCATTTCTCAATCGTTGGACCGGTATGGGGGAATCTATATGATGGCCACCTCGGGGGCAAAAGGAAACATTTCGCAGATCAGACAAATGGCTGGTATGCGGGGCTTAATGACCGACCCATCAGGAAGGATAATCGAGTTCCCGATTAAATCAAGCTTTCGCGAAGGGCTCGGGGTGATGGAGTATTTCATCTCCACCCATGGTGCTCGTAAGGGATTGGCTGACACTGCTTTAAGGACCTCGAATGCTGGGTATCTTACCCGTCGCCTTATTGATGTGGCTCAAGATTTGATTGCAGCTGAAGAAGATTGTGGTAGTGAGGACGGTATTTGGCTATCTGAGAAAAAGGACAGAGGGCTGTTATCGCCCCTCTCCGATCGTGTGCTCGGGCGCTTGGCTGCAGTCGATGTTATTGACCCAGGCACTGGTGAGATTATCGTCTGTAGAAATGAGGAGATTGATGAGGAAGGGGCAAAGCGAATTTCGGATGCTGGTATCACTGAAGTATACGTGAGGTCGCCTCTTTGTTGCCATTCCCGGCGAGGCATGTGCCAGTACTGTTACGGACGCGATCTTGCCAGAAGAGGACTAATAAAGATTGGTACTGCTGTAGGTATTATCGCTGCCGAAAGCATCGGAGAGCCGGGCACTCAGCTTACACTGCGTACTTTCCATACTGGCGGGGTGGTTGAAGCTGACATCACTAGTGGTCTGCCGCGGGTAGAGGAACTATTCGAAGCAAGAGTACCAAAAGGACTGGCCATACTTTCTGAAATCGATGGCATCGCTGAGGCAATTGATACTCAAGAGGTACGCAGAATTAGAATTACCAGCTCTGAATCCTATCTGGATGAGTATGCATTGTCGCCCGGCGCTGAGGTAGTTGTGGGCAGTGGGGAATGGGTTGAGGCTGGAGCGAAGCTTGCCGTTTCAGCACCCTCCTTGCCCGAAGAGCCAGCTCAAGACCAACAACCGGCAGTTGTGGAGGAATATCCGGTGATAGCTAGAGTTGCCGGTAACGCAGTCATTGAAGACGGACACCTTTACATTCGTTATGAGGAAAAGGAAGAGAGAGAATACATAGTGCCGCCTGGGAGCCACATTCGCATCAAATCAGGCGATGAGGTGAAAGCTGGAGCCCAGCTCATTGATGGCGCTGTTGACCCTCAAGACATTCTGCGCATCATGGGAAGGGAAGCAGTACAGCAGTATTTGGTTGAGGAGGTGCAAAAAGTCTATCGCTCACAGGGGGTAAGTATTAACGACAAGCATATTGAGATTATTATCCGCCAGATGCTTAGGCGAGTGCGTGTCGAATCTCCGGGTGACACCGAGCTTCTATCTGGCGACCTAGTCGATCGATTTGACTACGAGAGCATAAATGCCAAGGTGTTAGCCGAAGGTGGTGAACCAGCTACTGCTCAGACTGTTCTCCTCGGAATTACTCGGGCTTCGCTAAATACAAGCAGTTGGTTATCTGCAGCTTCTTTCCAAGAGACCACTAGGGTGCTCACTGAGGCAGCAATTTGGGGGAAAACGGATAGACTTCTCGGGCTGAAAGAAAATGTAATTATCGGCAAACTTATACCATCCCGGGTCTTATCCCTGACTGAGGAGGTTCAGCAGGACTTGTCCCTGATCGAGGCAGCTGAACAGGCCTTGCCATTGACTGAGGAGGCTGAGCAGGCTTTGTCTCTCATCGAGGCAGCTGAACAGGCCTTGCCGTTGACTGGGGACACTGAGCCAGTAATCCCAGAAGTAGATACTTCAGCGTTAGCGGAAGAAAAGCCGCTTGCCTGAGCCAAAGCCAGGGATGAGCTAGGCCTTATTTGACTTAAACTTGAATTCGGAAGAATCCTCGCTGACTAGCGGGGATTCTTGTATTGATTGTTCCATTTTTGTAGGCTTTGGTTTGATAACTGTGGGATGTGATATAATTCCTGAAACTTTAAGTTGGTTTCCGACCAATGCGAGAGGGAGAAGTAACAACACGGATAATATCAGGCAAGCCCAGCAGTGACGATATTTCCTTGGATACAAACCTTCGACCAAGGCGTCTGATTGATTTCATCGGACAAGAGAAGGTCAAAGGTAACCTCGAGATAGCTATGGCTGCTGCCCAGAAACGAGGAGAGGCATTAGACCATATTCTTCTTTATGGGCCACCTGGCTTAGGGAAAACCACACTAGCTCATATTATTGCCGTTGAAATGGGAGTCAACATTAAGGTTAGCTCAGGTCCGGCAATAGAGCGCCCTGGGGATTTAGCAGCTATCTTGACTAATTTGCAGAAAGGCGATGCCTTCTTTGTGGATGAGATTCACCGGCTTAGCCGGGTTGTAGAAGAGATTCTTTATCCGGCAATGGAAGATTCTGCTATAGATATAATTCTTGGTAAGGGTCCGGGAGCCCGAAGCCTCCGCCTAAATCTGCCTCGTTTCACCTTAATTGGGGCTACTACCCGGTATGCCTTGATGAGTCCGCCTCTGAGAGACAGATTCGGCGCTATTTATCGCCTTGACTTCTACGACGAATCGGCGATAAAGACAATCCTGAGACGCTCAGCAAGTATTCTCAATTTGGAAGTAGAGGAAGCCAGCCTTAGCCAGATCGCCTGCCGGGCTCGGGGAACACCACGGGTAGCTAATCGACTGCTCAAACGAGTACGTGACTATGCTCAGGTGATGGCAGACGGGGCAGTTACCGAATCTGTCGCTATTGAAGCACTTTCCAAATTGGAGATAGACCATATTGGCTTGGATGAAGTGGACCACAAAGTTCTGCGGACTATAATTGAAAAATTCGATTGTGGGCCAGTTGGGCTTGACACTATTGCTGCTTCTATCAGCGAGGAAGCAGATACTATAATGGATGTTTATGAGCCCTATCTTCTTCAGTTGGGGTTCCTGGAACGCACACCTCGGGGCAGGGCGGTCACTAGACTCGCCTGTGAGCACTTAGGGGTGGCTCATAAGAAGGGGCAAACGTCTCAGGCAAGCTTGTGGTAGGGGGTTTTCGGTTCCTTTTCTTTTTTGTGCTTGTTGTGCCGCTACATTGTAAAGCACCCGTGAGGCTGAGGTCTTTCGAACCACGATTTATGCCTGCCTTGCAGACGAAGCCGCCGGCTGACAGAAAGACTTAACCTCTATTGACAGCAGCACTGTGTCTGCACCAATAGCTAATACGAAGATATGTTCAGTTGAAAGTAGGATGAGCCCTAAAAGCAGAATTGCTATCCTGCTCCTTTTCCCTGCCTTTCTAATATTGGCTTGCCAGGAGCCAGCCGGGGTGGCCAAGGTAATTCAGGTTATCGATGGCGATACTATTGCTATTGAGGGTGGTTATCATGTGCGCTACATTGGCATCGATGCTCCAGAAAAAGGCGAATTCTGTTACTTGGAGTCAGAGCAGGCAAACAAAGCATTAGTAGAAGGCAAAAGGGTTAGGCTGGAGAAAGACATTTCGGAGAAAGATAGATACGGAAGACTGCTACGCTATGTTTACGTTGACGATACCTTTGTTAATGCTCAGATGGTAAGGAAAGGTTATGCGTGTGCCAAAGCTTACCCGCCTGACGTCAAATATCAAGTCTATCTAGGGGCGGTGGAGAAGGAAGCTAAGCAGACAAGAAGAGGAATTTGGAGAGAGAGATAACCCTTCCATTTTCCTCCCTTTCATTAACAGGAAGTCGAAAGCCCGTTTATCCGGGCAGCTCCAACGATCTTAGCCTATCCTTATCTTATCTTGCGTTCTAGGAGCGCCGGGCCAACAAGAAGAAACAGACACAGTAGAATTAGCAATAGCCAAGCCCAGAAGCTGACAGCATACTTCCCGCTCGAAGCTACTATTAGCAAGAGTAGGATTTGTGGGA
>JACNFS010000144.1 GCA_014384515.1 Dehalococcoidia bacterium
GGGGGGTGCTGAATGCATCCGGGGGGTGGGTTGCCGTAGTGGGGCACGCAGGCCGTGAAAAGACCGGGAAGACTAGTTGGGTTACCTATGACGCTGTTTCGGGCGATTTCACTGCCCGCCTCTCCGGATCCAACTACGCGTGGTTCTCCCTGTCGGTTGCGTCTAACGGAACGCCTGCCCTGGACGATTACGACGGAGATAACGCTACTGACTTCGCCGTCCTCGTAGATGGCTTTCTTGTGGCCCGTCTCTCCGGATCCGACCAGGCATGGTTCTCAAAGCAGGTTGGCTCACCTCAGGCACAGCATGTCCAGGGTGACGTTGATGGAGATGGCAAGGGCGAGCCGGCTGTTATTGAGGAAGTGTCGGGACAAGCCTGGCTTGTGGCCCGCCTCTCCGGATCCAGCTACGCGTGGTTCGCCAAGCATATTGGCGCCGCCGGAGGGACTCCTGTCACAGGCGACTTTGACGGAGATGGCAAGCACGACCCGGCTCAGGGTGTGGATGACCAAGGGAAAGCCTGGCTTGTCGCTCGCCTCTCCGGATCCAACTACGGGTGGTGGGCCAAGCATATTGGTAACGCTGGAGGGACTCCTGTCACAGGCGACTTTGACGGAGATGGCAAGCACGACCCGGCTCAGGGTGTGGATGACCAAGGGAAAGCCTGGCTTGTCGCTCGCCTCTCCGGATCCAACTACGGGTGGTGGGCCAAGCATATTGGTAACGCTGGAGGGACTCCTGTCACAGGCGACTTTGACGGAGATGGCAAGCACGACCCGGCTCAGGGTGTGGATGACCAAGGGAAAGCCTGGCTTGTCGCTCGCCTCTCCGGATCCAACTACGGGTGGTGGGCCAAGCATATTGGTAACGCTGGAGGGACTCCTGTCACAGGCGACTTTGACGGAGATGGCAAGCACGACCCGGCTCAGGGTGTGGATGACCAAGGGAAAGCCTGGCTTGTCGCTCGCCTCTCCGGATCCAACTACGGGTGGTGGGCCAAGCATATTGGTGACGCTGGAACGCAGCCTGTCACGGCTGACTTAGACGAAGATGGCAAATGGGAGGTGCCTACCTTTGACACTAGCACGGGTTGGTACACTGCCCGTCTCTCCGCATCCAATTACGCGTGGTTCTCTAAGCAGGCTGGCTCACCCAACACGGAACCTGTTACCTATGCGCGACCCTAATGGGCCTGCGTTGCCGCATGTGAACGGCTTGCTCAACGAGTAGTCTTGACATGTGCGAAAGTATCTAGCAGAAGCTCACCTGTAATTGGCTCTTCACAGAAAAGCACACAAAATCATAGGTGAGGTTAACCTCACCTATGATTTTGTGTGTCTGGAGTGTGTCCGCCCAGAGCCCAATAGGTGGAAGAGGATTTCAAGCAGTAGCGGTAATGAAGAATAGTTGGACAGGTACGAGTCATCGGCTAACTGTTACCCATGTTGATCACCATTGACCTGGCACTTTCTTCCCCACAGACACCTAACGTCCTAGTATGCTCGTCTCACCCTAAACGTCAGGCTTTGGACACCGAACAGACGTTCTCTGCTCATACAGCAATTCTCATTTTGAACCACTTGCGACAAAAAAATTGCAATCCACATTAGGATTTTGACTTTCTTGGCCTATATCGTGCAATTTTATTAACCGAAAAGTTAAAATTCTTTGCCAAGAGTGCCAAAATGAAAATTGCTGCTGCTCATAAGCAGTCTTAGCTATCCCAGCAAACAACTGGTACCTTTAATAGACAGAGGTCGCCAAAGCAACCTCCGCACCATGTGAATATATTGCCAATGGATAACCAAGTCGGCGGGGCGGCACGCTCCGGGCAAGCCGTCAAAGACTCGGCAATGATTGCTGCCCTTAACGCATCGGGATTCGTCAGCGCACTATTAGTTGACATCGTCATAGCAGCCCGATTTGGACTGGGCCGGGAGACAGATGCCTTCTTCATTGCCTTTACAATCCCCCAACTAATTGCTTCCATTTTATCGATTACATTCAACGTCGTACTAGTACCAATATTTACAAGAGTTATTATTGCGGAGGAAAAACCGGGACTGTGGCGCATCAGCAGTAATCTAGCGAACCTCAGCCTGATGGGGATGGGTGCATTGGGAGTAGTGGGTAGCCTGAGCGCTCCTTTGCTCATTCGAGTTTTCGGTGCTGGCTTAGACCACCCGACCCGGCTACTTGCCACTAGCTTGGCCGAACTTACGTTTCTGATGGTCATCCCTCTGGGCACAGTTGAGGTCTTTAAAGCCACGCTGAATTCGTTACTGAGGTTCGCGTTTCCAGCAGCCACAATGTTGATTCGAAACGTCGCTGTATTGCTGGTGGTACTATTATACAGTAGTTCCTTAGGTATTCGTTCCCTGGCCTTTGGTTACGTCATCGCATCCTGGTTTCAACTAGCCTCGCTAGCAGGAGTCCTCCTTCTTAGCGGCTTCCGATACCACCTCATCTTTCAGTGGCGTGAGCCCAGAGTGGTGGAAGTTCTGCGACAGATACGGTATCCGTTGGCTGGAGCTGGACTTGGTCAGGCCAATATTCTGCTGGAGCGCTTTCTGGCGTCTTTCCTACCCTCTGGCCTGGTCTCCGCATTGAGCTATGCTCGGCGGGTCCTTCGAGCTACCGACAGCATCTTTGTGACAAGTATCTCGACAGCTCTCCTCCCCGATCTTTCAGCCAAATTCGCACATAGCAACCTACAGGCGTTCAAGCGATCGCTGTCGCTGGGCATTAAGCTGTTAGTGTTTGTTTCTGTTCCTGTGACCGTTGCAATCATTGCCCTGAGTGTTCCCATTGTGCGGACCCTTTTCCAGCACGGCGCTTTCGACCAAGCGATGACTCAGATAACTGCCAGATTGTTGAGTCTGTATATCTTGGGACTTCCTGCCATGGCGCTCGTTCAGCTACTTATCATAGCCTACTATGCTTCTCTGGACACCACAACACCGTTCTATATATTGTCGGGTATGCTGGTCCTGAATATAACGCTGGGTCTCACTCTATTCTTTGCGCTCAACGCCGAAGGTTTGGCGCTGGCTCTGTCTTTGGCTCGTATAATCTCATGTGTTGTGGCGATGTGGCTCCTTCATGGCCGCGTTGGTACCTCTGCTTCTGGGCTAATTCGTTTTTCATTGAAGGTTGGCCTGGCTGCGGTCGTTATGGGGCTATTGGTGTCCAGCCTGCACGGGACAGCGCTGGGGCAACTAGGGGATGGTATCGTACTTGGCCGTGCGCTCTACCTGGGAATCAGCGTTGCGATAGGCACGGTTGTTTATACCGGAATAGCTCTGCTCCTCTTATTGAGGGAAGGAGGCCCAACGACCCAAGCAATCAAGACTCGACTCAAAGCTGCCCAGTTTCGTAAGATGCTAAAGTAGCATGGCGCATCAGTCTGTGGAATTCGCTTCAGCTTTCTACTCTCAACGTACCCGGCTCTGGGACTCAGCCCGCACCTCATTACGCTGGTTGTCGCCCCCGAGTCAGCCTCAAGTGTCGTGGAAAAGCTCAATCTCATCTGTGGTTATACTTGGGCTTCCCTGACTATCGCAACGATAGCGCACCAAATGAGAGATCAAGTCTTCCATTTGTTCTCTCAAAAGGCGAGCAACATATCAGAGAGGGACGCAACTGTTAGTCATCTACGTCACAACATTGCAATACGGGACTAACATGAGCATAGGAGGGAGAGAAAAGAGTCACATGGTAGGCAATAACCCAGATGGTCGGATGCTCGTCATCGGCCTAGACTCGGCTACATTGGATTTGATTGGCCCATGGGTGAAGGCCGGCAAGCTGCCACATATGGCGCGGCTCATCAAAGAAGGTGCTAGCGGCGAGCTTGAATCGGTTCCCAATATGAACAGCGCCCCTGCCTGGTCCAGTATCGTGACGGGCAAGAACCCCGGCAAGCATGGTATCTTCTGGTTTGTCGAAGATGATCCCACACGTTATGGCTATACGTACGTTAACGCATCGTTTAGAACTGCAAAGCCCATCTGGCAATTGTTAAGTGAAGCTGGTCGACGCGTGGGTGTCATAAACGTGCCAATCAGTTACCCGGCCGACCCATTGAATGGGTTCATGCTAGCCGGCATCGACACGCCTGGAGTCGACGCACCTGGCTTCTGCTACCCACCGAATCTTTACCATGACTTACACAAGGAACTAGGCAAGTACATTATCGAACCAGGCTTGCCCTCCCTGATTAAAGCCGGTAGGATCGACGAGGCTGTCGGGACTCTCTACGAAACCATTATCCAGCGGACGCGTTACGCGCGGCGCTTGATCATGGAGCAGAGTTGGGACTTCTTCTTTATCGTTTATACCTCACTGGATTCCGCTGGGCACTTTTTCTGGAAGTATATGGATCCGGAACACTTCAAAGTTTCATCGGAAGAGCGAGACAAATATGAGCAGGTTATCTTTAACGTCTACAAGATGTTAGATGATGCTATCGGTGAACTGACCGATATGGCAGGTCCCGACACGCGCGTGATGGTCATATCTGACCACGGCATGGGACCCACCGATGCCCGCGATCAAATGCTGCCTTACTGGTTGGAGAGCATCGGTTTGTTAAAGTTCAAAGCCCCAAGTGATAACGGCAAGACACAAACCCTGATGAACCTGGGGCGAAGAGTCATCATGGATGTGCTTGCCCATGCGTACCGACAGGTTGACCGACGTCTCAGGCGGGAAGCCAAGCTCCGATTGGCCAATCTGTTTCCCCGATTGCGCAATGCTGTAGAACTTCACATGGAGCTAGGCAAAATCGACTGGCCGCGCACGAAGGCGTACGTCAGTGCCAAGCGGCCCGAAATATGGATCAACCTGAAGGGACGCCAGCCACAAGGCATCGTTGAACCGGGTGCCGAATACGACGAATTGTGCGCCCTGATCGACGAGAAATTGCGCGAATTACGTGACCCGGCAACTGGCGAACCTTACGTGGAACGCGTGGTGAGGCGCGAGGAGATCTACTCCGGTCCGTGGGTCGAACGTTCACCTGATTTGCTTGTGTGTTTTCGCCGCGGGGGGTGGATGGACAGCGCAAAACTCGGCAACCGAACGGTCGCTGAGATTAAGCGTACGATCTTTAACAAGGACCCGGCTCTCACGTTAGGCAGTGGACATCATACCTCTCGCGGCATAGTCCTGTTGTGGGGGGAAGGAATTAGGCCGGGGTCGCATACGGACGGTGCCCATCTGTACGATATTGCCCCGACGCTGCTGTATCTCATGCGAAGTCCCATCCCATCTGAGTTAGATGGTCGCGTGCTAACTGAAGTCATCGAGCCTGGGTTTCTCGCAGCCCGTCCTATCGAGAGAGCAATGGTGGAAGCCGAAATGACCAGCGAGCGAAGTGTCTTCTCCGGTGAAGATGAAGAGGTCATCGCTAAACGGCTGCGGGACCTTGGGTATGTTGAATAAGGACTGACAGAACGCCTTGTCTTTCAACATTGCTTGGCTGATTGTAGGTGGAAAGGAAATGTAAGAAAGGTGATGAAGGGTTCGTTCGTTGAACGCGGGTTGTGGTTTTATAGGAAGCATCTCAAGGACATTTACCCCTTGCACTTCACCGTCTATAAAGGGGTAGATTTCGGAGTGACTCTGTTGCAACGATTAAGACGATTTCAGACAACGCAAGATGATCCACTGTCGATGAGGTTTCACCTCGTCACAGGGCTGTGGGAGAGAAATACTGTCGCCGTAGTTAAAAGATTATTAAAGCCAGGATGGACAGTCCTGGACATCGGGGCACATGTTGGATATTATTCAACACTCTTTGCAGGGATTGTGGGCGAGACCGGAAGGGTCTTTGCATTTGAGCCACATCCAAAGACTTACGAAACATTGTGTCAGAATGTGGTTCGCTTCAACAATATTGTGCTTGTGCAAAAGTCTGTAACGGATAAAGAGGGGAAGGCTACGCTCTATTCACCGGCACTCTATAGCGGCAGTTCCTCCCTATCTAATGCCTATGCCCAAAGCATTGAGGAGTCTTATGTAAGCGGGGGTCCTAGTGTGCAACACGTTGACGCCTATACGGTGGACACAGTCGCGATGGATTCCTTTTTAGAGGATGCCGGAGTATCCAGAGTTGACTTCATAAAACTGGATGTAGAAGGAACAGAAGTGTCCGCTCTACGGGGAATGCGTAATACGCTATCTTCAGAAAAACTGGCGCTTGTAGTTGAGTTTTCACCCATTGCGCTGAGAGCTGCTGCAATAGATCCTCGAGAGCTTTGGGATTTCCTCAGGGGACATGGATTTGACATCATGTGCATTGAGAAGTCCGGAACCCTCACTCCATTGATGGATATTGATCTAGTCAGTCAATTGGCAGAGAGACTAACAACTGAAAGAGATTTCAGGAACCTGCTCTGTTTGAAGGGGTATGAACCCAAATACCTAATTGGCGGGGATGAAGAAAAAGGGAATGATCGTGTCGCCTGGTAATAGGCCGGTGCAAGAATCTGGCTCTATCACATCGACAAGGATTACCAGTGTTCCAGCCATTGTGCTTGTTGGCACATTGGTGGGGCTCCTTAGTGCCACCATGTCGGACCCGAGCTCTATGGAATTGCTTATGGTAGTGGCACTTGTCCTTGTCGGTAGCCTCGGCCTGATTTGGCAGATGACCATTAGCATACTAAGTCGGAGATGGAAAGTCGACTTCTTTTCACCTGCAATCTACTTTCCAATATTGTATGGTCTGTACTATGGGGTCGGCTCCCTCGTCTACAGCAGCCATTTGCATTTCACCATTACTGTGAGTGAGTACACCTTGTACTTCGTAGGGCTATTTGGTTACTACGGCGGCATTCTGGCTGCCTCAATGCTTCCGTGGCCCCGAAGGTCAGTCTCCAGCTTCACAACCTCCTGGCCGCCCAGTCGCTTGAAATACGCCATCCTTGGTATATTGGGACTGGGTACGATTGGCCTGTTATACGCGATATCGAGGATTGGTGTGCCTGTCTTATCAGCCAATGTAGAAGATGTCCGATTCCGAATCGCTTTGCAATTAGGTGGGTTTGTATCGTACCTCATAAACTCCATCGAGATTGCGCTCGTCCTTCTCTTTACGTATGCTCTAATCAAGCCAACAAAGAAATCTCCTGTCAGGGACCCCAGGTGGGTAGCCCTGGTTTTGTTCGCCGTCCTGGCCTTGATGGGGTTAGGCCACCGACGTAGGGTATTTGGCCCACTTGCGGTCGCCGTAGTGCTTTACCACTACTTGCGGAAACGACTGGGTGTGATGGCCGTTGTGTTTTTAGGTACTGTGGCTTTCTTACTGCTGATCTTTGCGGCCTTTCTAAGACAGACGGGCGGTGTTGAACCTGATCAGGCACTGTTTGCCCGACTCGTTACCTACGAGACAGTCAGAGGAGCTGATGCGTTATCCAAGCTAGTTGAGGTTTTTCCTTCGCAATTTGACTTTTTTGGGTGGCACGGAGCACTCTTGCCGTTTGCTGCGCTGGCACCTGGACGACAAAGGTTGCTTGGAGATATTCTCAAGGAAGACATATTTGGGTTTGGATTCAGAGGGGGAGCCTGGGTTCCGACGCTTCTGGGGTGGTTTTACGTAAACTTTGGTCCTGCTGGAATTTCCTTCGGCATGCCGGTTGTGGGCCTCATAATAGGTGCCCTGTATCAAAAAATGCGCCACAATCCAAGTGTATTCTCCATCACACTCTACAGTTACATCGCCATCTATTACCTTGTAGGCCTCCGTGGGGGTTTCCTGGAACTATGGCCACTGTACGTCGTAGGTATGCTCTTTATTGTCGATGTGTACTCTCGTATCAGGCTAAGGTCTGTCAGAGTCACTTCAGGGTGAGTGCTCTCTGGGAATGTGGCCACAGATGCATGTTCCCTCGGGAAACCGCTGATGAGCTGGAGGTGTTTTCAGGCGTCTTGACCCAGCTCAACTGTCACCGATTCTTATTCAACTACAGTGACTTGGGATGGTCTCATCAGCTGTACACGATTAAGGCAGTTGCTCACAGCTTCCCCGGTCGGGGCCGTCTGCCCGTGGGATGCAGACTCAGCGAAATTCAGGAGGCACTTTAGGTTTGACAGAAAACACAATCTGGACTAACAAATTGCAAGTGTTCTACATAGAACCCGTTGGTGGTCACCGGGGCATGCATTACTACGATTTTGGGCTTTGCCCGGCTCTTCAGTCGGTCGGCGTGGGCGTTACACTGTTGACCTGCGATGAGACCAAGAACATGGTCATCCCGTCCTCGTTACGCGTGGAGTTTCCTTTCAAAGGTATTTATGGCGATACCCCAAAGGCCATTCGGGGTCTTCGTTATCTATACGGCTTGGTAAGAATCGGACTGACCATGCAACGCCGTGGTATTCCCCTGGCTCACTTTCACTATTTCCACGTTCCCCCCCTTGATTACTTTTACCTCAGATGGCTTCACCTTATTGGCAAGCACGTTGTCCTCACTGTACACGATGTTGTTCCATTTGACGCCAAGGCGTCAGATTTCATTTGGCTGCATCGCATCTACAGTGAGGCAGATCGAATCGTCGTCCATACTCTTGACAGCCAAAGAGCCATTGTTGAAAGATTTGGAGTCAGCGCAGAAAAAATTCGAGTGATTTCACACGGACCTTTTCTTTATTTCTCCAAGAACCAGGAATTGTCCCCTTCCTTAGCCAAGCAACGCTTGGCATTAAACGCCGATACACCTTTAATCTTGTTCTTTGGTCAAATAAAAAAGGTAAAAGGGTTGCAGTATCTGCTCCGCGCCTTTCGACAGGTTCTGGATCAGTGCCCCACGGCCCGTCTAGTGATAGCAGGGCCAGAATGGAAAGAGTCATTTGCAGGCTATGCAGCTCTGATTCACGAGTTGGATTTAACTGACAAAGTGCTGACACGTATAGAATACGTGCCAGACGAGGAAGTGGGGCTTTACTATTCGGCGGCCGATGTAATTGCTCTTCCTTATACGGAATCTTACCAAAGTGGTGTGCTATACATGGCCTATTCCTTCGCCAAGCCCGTCGTCGCCTCATCAGTTGGTGGATTGGCTGAAGTGGTAGAGGATGGCGTGACCGGCCTGCTCGTGCCCCCGGCAGATGTGAATCGGCTGGCAAGCGCTCTGCTGATTCTTCTACAAGACACAGAAATGGCTAGAGCCATGGGAGAACAGGGACAGGTGCTGGTAGAGACGAAATTTGGCTGGCCTGAGATTGCGCGAAAGACCGCTACGGTTTATGAAGAAGTTCTCTCAGGAAGAACATAGAGTGATACGTAGAACATCTGGCACCCTGCGTCAGCGTTTCCGCCAAAGACGTTACTTGCGAATACGAGATTTAATGGGGATCGAATCCCTGACGGGATTCATACTGGACCTGGGTGGCGGTCCAGCCAGCTTCTTCGCCGCTATGTTCCCTAAACCAGAGCAAGTTATCCTCGTGGACGTTGATTACAACCGGGCCTGCCAGGCTAAACAGAAGCAAGCCGCTCTACACGTCATCGTGGCCAATGGCGGCTGGCTTCCCTTAGCCGATTGCTCTATAGATATGACGGTCTGCAACTCCGTTATTGAACACGTGGACGCCCCTGATGCACTGGCAGCAGAGATACGTCGCGTTGGCCGGGGTTATTTCTTGCAGACACCCAATGGTGATTTTCCATTGGAAACACATTCGTTCATTGCTATACCTTTCTACAACTACATTCCCTGGGTGAGGTTACGGCGGTTCATATGCAAGATATTCGGGGCAAGTTTTGAGTACGTGGATAGTGTGCGCTACCTACCCGAACGAAGATTGAGACTCCTCTTTCCAGAGGCTACGATAACCTACGAGAAGATACTTGGTCTTAAGAAATCTTTCTA
>JACNFS010000212.1 GCA_014384515.1 Dehalococcoidia bacterium
GGAATAGGGTTGGCACAGGCGAAGACTATAGCATCTTTGGACATACCTTTGATCCATTCAGGCAGAATTACATCTGGCCCAGACTTCGACAGTGAGATACAGACATCTGCACCCTTTAGGGCTTCAGCTATCCCGCCACTTCTTTTCTCTGGGTTAGTTCTCTGACATAGGTCCCACTTATACGGGTTTTCCTGTTGCTTCTCCTCGAGGTCAGTTCTGCCGGTATGGAGGGTGCCTTTGCTATCTACAACTATGGTGTTTGTTGGCTTAAAGCCATCAGCAAAAAGTATTCTCAGGATAGCTACATTGGCGGAGCCGATGCCGTTGACAGTGAGCTTGACATCCTCTTTTTTCTTGCCCACAATCTTAAGGGCGTTGATTAGCCCGGCGAGGGTGACAGCTGCTGTTCCCTGCTGGTCGTCATGCCATACTGGAATGTGCGCCTCGGCTCTCAATCGGTCGAGGATGTAGAAGCATTTTGGATTGGAGATATCCTCTAGATTGATGCCGCCGAAAGAAGGCTGAAGCCATTTCACTGCCTGGATAATCTCATCGGGGTCTTTGGTATCCAGACAAATAGGCACAGCATCCACCCCACCTAAATACTTGAACAACAGTGCCTTGCCCTCCATTACTGGCATGCCAGCTTCAGGGCCAATGTCACCCAGGCCCAGAACCCTGGTGCCATCTGAAACGACAGCCACAGTATTCCATTTGTTGGTCAGTTCGTAGACCTTCTCTTTATCTGCCTCAATTGCTCGGCAGGGCTCAGCTACCCCCGGCGTATACCAGATGGCGAAGTCGTTGAAGTCACGGACGCAGCACTTGGGTATCGTTTGCATCTTGCCGCGGTAAAAAGGATGCAATTTCATTGCATCCTCTGCCGGCTTGCGCGCTTTAGCTAGGAGCTCTTCCTTAGTCATTCTTTGTGACATGGCTTGCCTCCCTTAGTTTTCTTATTACTGCGTCAGCGACCTGTGACGTTCCTGCCGCCGGTTGATTCCGATCTGCCTTCAAATCGTAGGTGACGTTTTTCCCCTCAGCGATGACGTCAGCTATGGCTTTTTCCAGCTTATTTGCGGCTTCGTTTTCATGAAGGTAGCGAAGCATCATGGTTGCGGAGAGCATCATTGCCATGGGATTAACCTTATTCTGCCCGGCATATCTCGGAGCACTGCCATGCGTGGGTTCAAAGACGGCCATATTATCCCCCATGTTGGCTCCGGGCGCAATCCCGAGTCCACCAATTAGCCCAGCACAGAGGTCGGAGACGATGTCCCCATAGAGATTGGGTAAGACGATGATATCGTATTGTTGTGGGTTTCGTACAAGACGCATGCATAAGGCGTCGACAACTACATCCTCGAACTCTATATCTGAATACTCTTTGGCTACTTCACGGGCAGCAGCCAGGAAGAGGCCATCGGAGAACTTCAGGATGTTAGCTTTGTGGACGGCGGTGACCTTCTTCCTCTTGTTGGCGCGGGCATATTCAAAGGCAAACTTCACAATACGTCTGGAGCCGGTTTCGGAAATCGTTTTTATACTAAAGCCCGAGTCCTTTCTCACCCTTTTCTGTGTAGTTTCAAAGATGAGTTTCATAAGTCTATCGCTTTCTTGGCTTCCCACGGCAAATTCGATTCCGCTGTAAAGGTCTTCCGTATTCTCTCTGACAACCACGATATTCACGTTCTCGAAAGGTGTAAGAATACCGGCATAAGTTCTACACGGGCGGAGGCAAGCATAGAGGTCCAAGCTCTTGCGCAAAGCCACGTTGACACTTCTGAAGCCAGCGCCTATGGGTGTGGTTACCGGGCCTTTAAGAGCCACCTTGTTCTTTCTTATGGATTCAAGGATGTGGTCAGGTAGAGGTGTCCCGAGTGTGTCCAGAGCCTTCTCCCCGATTATGCCTATATCCCACTCGAATTCCACGCCCGTGGCTTCCAATGCCCTCTCGGTTGCTTTGGTAACCTCAGGGCCTGTTCCGTCGCCAGGGATAAGAGTCACCTTGTGACGCATTAAGACATTCCGCCTTTGCAAGAATCAGAGCTTGAAGTCGCCGTATTTGCTTATGTAGGGAATGAGTCCACCTTCACTAAGTATGTCTAGCATCACTTGGGGGATTTTGCTGAAGCTAAGCTGGATACCCTTGGTCAGGTCGGCAACTACACCGTTGGCTAGATTTACCTCCATTTCATCTCCGGCGTCGATCTGGTCGGTATCGCATATCAGTACCGGCAATCCTTGATTCACCGCGTTCCTGAAAAAGATACGGGCGACTGATTTTGCCAGAATAGCACTTACTCCAGCCATCTTGATAAGTAGCGGAGCGTGTTCCCGACTGGAGCCAAGCCCGAAGTTCTTGCCAGCGATGATAAAATCACCTGGCTTCACTTTCTCGACGAAAGTTGGGTCGGCATCCTCCATAACATGTTTGGCCAATTGAGGCAAGTTGCTCCTTAGGTGAGCGTATCTACCTGGTATGATAAGGTCGGTAGAAACATTATCACCGAATTTGAAAGCTTTGCCCTTGAGGATTACGTCGGGCATTATATCACCTTTCTTGGGTCAGTGATTTCGCCGGTTATAGCTGAAGCTGCGGCTGTGGCTGGGCTAGCCAAGTATATTGAGGCTTCAGGGTTACCCATACGGCCTTTGAAGTTGCGGTTAGCTGTGGATAGACAGACTTCGTTATCTCCGAGCACGCCCTGGTGAAGACCGAGGCAAGCGGCACATCCGGGAGGGAGCAAGGTGCCTCCGGCGCTGATTAGGCTTTGGATATGGCCAGCTCTTATGGCTGCAGTGAGGACTCGCCGTGATGCTGGAGCTATGATTAGCCTGACATCTGGGTGACTCCTCTTGTTTTTGAGGATAGCGGCGGCTGTAGCTAAGTCTTCGAGGCGGCCGTTGGTACAAGTGCCAATGAATACCTGATCAATTCTCACACCGGCGAGTGTGCGTGCTGGAGCAACATTGTCTACAGCGTGAGGCATAGCTACCAAGGGCTCAAGCTCAGCAGCATTGATGGCGATGACTTGCTCGTAGTCAGCGTCAATGTCCGGAGAAAGAGCTTTGTATTTGTTGCCTCTCCCCTGCGCTGCCAGATATTTTTTGGTTACATTATCACTGGCAAAGAGCCCGACCTTGGCACCAACTTCTACTGCCATGTTTGCTATAGTCAGCCGTTGTGACACAGTCATGTCGGCCACTGTTTCACCGCCGAATTCCAGCGCTTTATAAGTGGCGCCGTCGGCTCCAAGGGTGCCGACAAGGTGGAGGATGAGGTCTTTGGTGCAAACCCCTTTTTGAAATTTGCCGCTGACGGTAACCTTGAAGCTCTCTGGTACGCGGAACCATGTTTTACCCAGGGCTAAGGCAACGGCAATGTCGCTGGAGCCCATTCCTGTAGCAAATGCGCCTAAGGCGCCGGCGGTTACTGTGTGGGAGTCAGCGCCCAGGATAATATCTCCCGGGTTGGCAAACAATTCCGCTACTAGCTGATGGCATATTCCGTTGCCCCCTTCGAAAATGAAACAGCCAGTTTCCTTGGCAAAGCGACGCAGGAATTGATGGTCATTCGACAGTTGCCGGTTTGGGCTAGGAATAGCGTGGTCAAGGAAGATAGCAGTACGCTGTGGGTTAGATAAACCACTATGGCTGATTTCCTGAAATTGCCTTATGGTTAGGGGGCCGGTAGTGTCTTGAACGAAAGCCAGGTCTACTGGAGCGATGACTACATCCTGAGCCCGGGCATCAATTCCTGATTTCTCACTTAGGATCTTCTCACTCAGGGTTTTACCCATCAAATTCTAACCGATTACAGCTAGTACGGCGCCTCCAGCTACCTTGTCGCCGGGCTTGCAGTTTATGGCTTTAATCTTGCCGCCGGCCGGAGCAACTATATCATTCTCCATCTTCATAGCTTCCAGAACAACTACACTGTCGCCTGCCTTGACCTCATCGCCTTCTTTTACCAAATAGCGGATGATTGTGCCTGGTATTGGGGCAGTCACTGGAGTCTCTCCGGCAGCGACGGCTGCCTCGGGAGGAGGCGGAGCTGCCTTCTTTTCTACTGGTGCTACGAGGGCCTCTGGCTTGGGTGGCGGTGCCGCAGGTGCTTGTGCTGGAGCATAGACCGGTGGGGCAGCAAACGTGGCCGGGCCACCTGTAGGCTCGACCTCTACCTTGTAGTATTCATCGCCAACATAGACGTTAAATGTTCTGACGGAGGGCCCTTTGATCGGTGCCTTCATCCCCACCTTTTCTACAAGTTCGCCAGCTTTGGCTTTGGCAACAAGCTCATCTTCTCGTTTTACATCTTCCAAAGTCTTCGGCTTGGTTTCTTCAGGCGGTGCCTCTAAGCCATATTTCCACTTGAGGAATCTCATTCCGGTGGTGGGGTACAAAGCATAAACAAGTACATCGCCGATGTCTTTGGCAATATCCTTGGTCTCTTCTTTGGCCTTTTCCAATTCCGGCTCGAGAATGTCGCCTGGTCGGCAGGTAATAGGCTTACTTCCGCGTTCGTAACCTTTGAGGACTTTCTTCTGTACCTCGCGGTCGATGGGGGCTGGCGGCTTGCCATATAAGCCGTAGACGTAGTCTTTGACTTGGGCGGAAACCATCTTGTATTTGCCGAAGAGGACATTCTGAACTGCTTGAGTGCCAACAATCTGGCTGGTGGGTGTAACCAGGGGCGGGTACCCCAGCTCTTTCCGAGTCTGGGGGAGTTCGGCATAGACTTCAGCTAAGCGGTCAAGAGCATCGGCTTCCCTTAGCTGAGCTACCATGTTGGTGAACATGCCCCCCGGGATTTGATGCGATAGCACATTGGTATCAATCACTGACATCTTGGTAGTGTCCATAAACTCCCGATACTTGGGGGCGATTGATTCAAAATACTCGCCCAGTTTAAGGAGATGGTCCAAATCGAGCCCGGTATCTCTCGGGGTGCCGCGAAGAGCAACTACGATAGGCTCTATCGCCGGGTGAGCAGTGCGCAGGGCAAACGGAGCAATACAGGTATCGATAAAATCGACTCCAGCCTCAACGGCCTTCAGATAGCTCATAAAGGCCATGCCGCTGGTGAAGTGGCTGTGCAAATTGACTGGAATTTTCAGAGACTGCTTCAAAGCTGTGATTAACTCGTAGGCATCGTCCGGAGCGATGAGCCCAGCCATATCTTTAATGCACAGGCTATCAGCCCCCATGTCTTGAATAACAAGGGCTTTCTTTACATAATAGTCAATGTTGTATACGGAGCCACCCAGTTTGGGTTCTGTCAACGAGTAACACAAGGAACCCTGGATATGTTTGCCTTTGTCTTTAATGGCCTTAAAGGCAGTCTGGAAGTTACGCTCATCGTTGACGGCGTCGAAGACACGGAAAACGTCGATGCCGCAGTCAGCGGCATGATGGACAAAGGCGGTGACCACATCATCGGCATAATTGCGGTAGCCGACTAGGTTTTGACCGCGCAAGAGCATTTGTAATTTGGTATCAGGCATCAAGTTCTTCAAGATGCGGATTCTTTCCCATGGGTCTTCATTTAGGAATCGGGTCATGACATCAAAGGTGGCACCACCCCACACTTCCATGGACCAGAATCCTGCCTTGTTCATTTCCGCGGCAATCGGTTCTAAGTCAGCAGTTCGCACGCGGGTAGCAAATAAGGACTGATGCCCGTCTCGGAAGGTAAGGTCAGTGATTCTTACCGGATTTGCATTGCCTTCAGCCACGCTCATATCAGATACTCCTTACCCATGTATTTGGTAGAAATCTTGATGGAAGTGCTTGCCTTTTATCTGCTGGGCCTTTTCGTTCGCCGCTTGGTTCTGGTTCTCATTAGTTCTTGGTGGCCGAAAAGCCGCCATGGGCTCATTTGGGCCTGAGGCGGAGTCAAAGCGGCAAACGCCTTAGTCACCTCTTCTTGCTGAATATAGGTGCTAACTGCTCCCATTATGGCTACCAGCGCACTTTCCTTCATTTCTCATCCTTTCTCAGCCTTTCTCTAAAGGGGGATGTTGCCATGCTTTTTGGCTGGGTTAGTATCGGTCTTGTTTCGGAGAACTTGCAAGGCTCTAATCACTTTGGGGCGCGTGCTTCTTGGGTCAATAACATCGTCCAGGTAACCCCTGCCAGCGGCTATATAGGGGTTGGCGAATTTATCTCTGTAGTCAGCGACCAGCTCTTGTCGCGTCTGTTGCGGGTTTTCGGATTTGTCGATGACGTCTTTGAAGACGATGTTCACCGCTCCATCTGGTCCCATTACGGCGATTTCCGCTGTTGGCCAGGCGTAGTTGATATCACCACGCAGACTCTTGCTGCTCATGACCACAAATGCCCCACCGTAGGCTTTGCGAGTAATGATGCTTATTTTGGGCACGGTGGCTTCAGCATAGGCATAAAGAAACTTGGCGCCATGCCTGATGATACCTTTGTGTTCTTGGTCACTGCCTGGCATAAATCCCGGGACATCAACGAAGGTAATCAAGGGGATGTTGAAGCAATCGCAAAAGCGGACGAATCTGGCACCCTTATCTGAGGCATCAACATCAATCACACCGGCATTGTATGATGGTTGCTGGGCTACAATGCCGACACTCTGCCCGCCCAGTCGGGCGAGCCCGACGATAAGGCTACGGGCGAAGTTTTCGTGCACCTCCATAAAATCACCGTTGTCCACGATTCTGATGATGGCCTGCTTCATATCATAGACTTTGGCTGGGTCGTCAGGGACAAGGCGAAGAAGTTGCTCATCCATGCGGTCGGGGTCATCACCGGTGTCCATAATAGGCGGCTCTTCCATGTTGTTCTGAGGTAAGAAGCTTAGCAGTCGTCGTACCGCTTCCAGACATTGCTGGTCGTTCTCGGCAACAAAGTGGCAGTTGCCACTTTTGGTGGCATGGGTCATAGCACCACCCAGTTCCTCCATGCCGATTTCTTCACCAGTCACCGACTTGATTACTGCTGGTCCCGTAATGTACATCTGTCCCGTGCCTTTTACCATGAATATGAAGTCGGTTATAGCTGGCGAGTAAACGGCACCCCCGGCAGTTGGCCCCATAACCACTGAAATCTGAGGGACGACACCTGAATAGATAGTATTGCGCGTGAAGATATCGCCGTAGCCCACCAGGCTGTCCACTCCCTCCTGAATACGAGCCCCTCCTGAGTCAAGCAAGCCGATGACAGGAGCACCGTTCTTGGCGGCCATGTCCATGGCCTTGCAGATTTTTTCTGAAGCTACTTTTGACAGCGAACCCCCGAAAACCGTGAAGTCCTGGGAGAATACGAAAGCGTGTCGACCGTTGATTTTGCCATAGCCGGTGACAACAGCGTCGCCAAGAAACTTCTGTTCCTCCAGGCCAAAATCGGTGCAGCGGTGGACAACAAACGGGTCTAGCTCTTCAAAACTACCTGGGTCGAACAGAAGCTCAATCCGCTCCCTGGCGGTGAGCTTTCCTCGCTTGTGTTGAGCTTCAATGCGCTTGGTGCCGCCGCCGGCTGTGGCTTGCTCTCTCAATCTGCTCAGTTCGATAATCTTGTCTTCAATTCCCATTTTACCTTTCCGTTAACTCACTTCGTGGGGTATGCAGCTTGGCGTGACTTGCTTTCGGCCCGTATTCTAGCATATTCTCGTAGATATTGGCTAGGAAGCGAATTGGCTCATAATTATTGTTACCGAAAGTGCTGTTCCACGCCTACAGGTGAAGCGGCTTATGGGGTGGTTGGGATTGGTGACTGGGGAGTTGTGCTTTAGGAGAGTGAATGGGTGGGTACTGCCGGGCTTTGTAGGAAGCAGGCGATGGTGGGTGGGCTGGAATGAGTTGAGTATGAGGTGCGGTATTCCAATTCGCTTGGATGGGATGTATAATCGGAGGACGGTAGGAGAAGACTTACACTTTCAGAGGGGGTACTGGATAATGAGTGAGGAGAAGCTGTTTCAGATGGATAATCTTGGGGATTCTCCTTCATTTGCCTTAGTGAATGAGGTGTCAGCTTACAGTATCAAGATAAAGGAAAAGCATTTCGAGGAGTGGGTTGCGAAGAACACACAACTGCTGTTTACAGACAAACATGCAGTGATGGTAATAGCGCAGGAAGTGTCCGGTGAACAAATGGCAGACATCTTGGCCCTCGATAGCCAAGGTAATTTGATAATTATCGAAGCGAAGAGAGACTGGTCTGATAGGAATACGGTGGGACAAATCCTAGACTATGCCGCTCATTTGCAAGAATGGGGTTATGATACATTTAACGCCAGGGCAAAGAGGTACCTAGGACAAGATGTTGAATTGATTGATAGATTCAGGGAATTTGTCTACAACCCTGAATTTCCTGTAGGCCAATTATGCAAGAATCAGAGACTCTTTATTGTTGCTCCTGATTGTGATAGCAGCTTGCTCAGGATCGTTGAGTGGCTTAAGAGATATGAGGTTCCCATTGATTACGTCCCATTTAGCATTATGGAGACTAAGGACGGCGAGTATTTGCTCAGGATAAGGCAAATTGAGGTTGAACCGATAGTGGTCAAGGGGTGGAAAGGGGATTGGTTTTTCAATACGAATGAGACTTATGGGAAGGGCGCGTACAAGAAAATGATTGAAGAGGCGGTTATAGCGGTATATGGGTATGAAGATGGGAAGGAGAAGTTGGATAGGCCGGCGGCAGGGGATAGAGTTTTGATGTATGTCAACAACGTTGGCGTTATTGGGGTAGGCCGGATTTCAGAGGAGGAATCATTTCCTGCAAATACCGTTTTCAGGAAGCAGGATAAGGGGGAATTCCACAGGAGACTTGTCGAATTTGAGTGGTTGGAAAACAAGGACGCAATCAAAGCATCAGAGATAAGTGCGATGGGTTACAACCTGCCAGTACGTTCCACGCTGTGCAAAATCTACAGTCCGACTGTGGCTAATAGGATTGCGGAGGAAATAGCGAGAGGGGCTTAGTGTTAGGAATGTGGATAGTGGGAGGGTGTACTTGCTGTGGGGTGTTGGGGTTGGGGGTGTGGCATGGGTTGTTAGTGGGCTGGTGAGCGTCGTGCTGGTGCTGGTGGTCAGGGGGCTGGTTCCTATGCCTACATGGTTGTGGGTTGTTGCTCGCGGCCTGCTGATTGCATCGTGGGTATGTTTTGGCGCAACTGTTTTTCTGTT
>JACNFS010000098.1:0-3482 GCA_014384515.1 Dehalococcoidia bacterium
GAGTTCTACATAACGTCCACCAGCGCTCAGACGGCTGGCCGTTGGCCGCACGCAGTCGACAGTCAGCAGATGATGTGCTACAATAAGGCCAGCGAATCAGCTTAGGGAAGGAGCGAGAAATCTCGCAAGGAGGTGAGCAGGTGATCTGATGCCGAGAAGGATGACATGTGACGTGGGGGTTGTCTATCTTCTATTTTCCCTGCAGATGGATAATAGCTCGGTCATGCCATCCACACGGGCTCGATAGCCTGATTCACTAGTGCCCTTCTCTCATGATTGCTTTTGAACCCCACCGGGGCCACCCCTTTTCGCCGCTTTACCGCTTACCTCTTTTGGTGACACTTCATCCCCGCATTTTGATACCGTCGGCGGCAAGAGCCTCTAGTGTTGTTGTTTGTCAGATAAGGGACGTTAAGGAACTATGATAGCTATAAGCAACCTGGTCGACATCGAGATCGATAGGCAGCGGGTACTGCTCAGTATTGGGTACCGTACCGATCGCAAGCCTTCGGCTCGTATTGTCTCTTTGATCGATGCGCATATGGAGAATGCTCACCAACTTATGGAACCGGCATATTCATATATCATCAAGGATATCGAGGCAGTTCGGCGCTCCTGCGTTTTTCTTGATGGTTCGATCGTGTTTGAAAGCGAGGTCATGGCCCGGCTGATGGAGCAATGCAAAATGGTTACGGTGTTCCTAGTGACAATAGGCAGTCGCCTGGAGAAAATGGTTCTGCGACTGGCCGAGGACGGGCTTGTCCTTGAGTCGGCTGTGCTGGATGCAATAGGCTCCGTTGCTACTGAGACGGTGGCTGAGTTTGTGCACGGCAGGATAGAAGAAGTGGCTCATGCTCAGGGACTTCGGGTAAGCCGACGCTTCAGTCCTGGCTACTGTGACTGGGCCATAAGGCAACAGAAAAAGATCTTCCGAGCTATGGACGGCAATTCGATGGGGGTTCGCTTGACCAAGGAATGTCTCATGGTCCCCCGCAAGTCGATATCGGGCGTCATCGGCATTGGCCCCCGCGAGATGAAGAACTATAACCCATGCAAAACCTGCAACAAACGTGATTGCCTGGGCAGGAGGTAGAACACAAGGAGATGATTCGGAAAGGACTGCCTGGGGGTAGCTTCAAGCCACTCACCGAAGAGTCTGTACGCATGGTGCACAAAACCGCCATGCGGATAATCGAGGAAGTGGGCTTTGAAGTAAACTCGGAGACGGCGCTGGGACTCTTTGAGGGAAGTGGGGCTCGAGTGGACCGGGAAAGCCGCCGGGTGTGCCTGCCCCAGAACAGAGTTATGGAACTCATCGACATGGCGCCGTCCGAAATCAGGCTCTGTGGACAGGATGAGAAGCACGACATTCTCCTCGGCGGGCAGCGGGTATACGCGGGAACCGGAGGAACCGCCCTTTATGTGTATCACCCGGACACCGGCGAGAAGAAGCCAGCCACTCTGGAAGACCTGAAGCGCATCGCCAGACTGGTTGACGGGCTGGATAACATCCACTTTTTCCTGTTGCCTACCTATCCCAATGAGCTGGCCCCAGAGCGAGTCGATGTAAACCGCTTCTTTGCCGGGCTGGACAACACAACCAAGCATGTAATGGGAGGCGTTTATACCATCGATGGGGTGAAGCAGGTGATACGGATGGCAGAAACCGTCGCAGGCTCTGCCGAAAGGCTTCGCCAGCGGCCCCTCATCTCCATGATAGCCTGTAGCATAAGCCCCCTGAAGATGGACGGGACTTATGGTGACCTGCTGGTGCCCATCGCCAAGAGCGGCATACCCGTGGCATGTCCTGCCGAGCCGTTGTGCGGGGCTACCTCGCCGGTGACGCTTGCCGGAAATCTGACAATTCAGACCGTGGACTCCCTGATGGGCGTAATGCTTGCACAGATCATAAATCCGGGGGCGCCCGTTATCCTTGGCTCTGTCGCCACCAGTACCGACCTCACTGACCTCAAGTACCTCGCTGGCTCCGTTGAGATGGGGCTGCTTAACGCGGCTGGTGCCCAGATGGCCCAGTTCTACAAGCTCCCCTTCTATGCCACCGGCGGTATGACTGACTCCAAGGTGCTGGATGCCCAGAGTGGCTATGAGTCTGCCATAACCGGCCTCCTCTGCGCCTTAGCTGGTGCGAATTTCATCCATGACGCTGCCGGACTTATGGAATTCGCCATGACAGTGTGCTATGAAAAGTATGTCATAGACAATGAGATACTGGGGATGGTGATGAGGGCAGTTGAGGGTATAAAGGTAAACGACGACACATTGGCCTTTGACCTCATTAAGCAGGTAGGGCCTGGGGGTAATTTCGTCGCTGCCAAGCACACGAGGCGCTTCATGCGCAGCGAGCACTACCAGCCCTCACTGAGCGACAGGGATAGTAGAGACGAATGGGAAGCCAAGGGAGGAAAGACCACGTGGGAGAGAGCGTCGCAAAGGGTGGAGGAGATTATAGCCAATCACGACTACAGCCTGCCTGCCCCAGTAAGACAACAAGTGCTATCGGAGATAACAGGCATCGTGGGGTGAAATATGTTGGTAATCGGAGAAAACATCAACGCATCAAATCGGTCCGTTGCCGAAGCCATGGCCAGCAGGGACAGGGAATTCCTGGAGGGGCTGGCCAAAGCTCAGGCCGAAGCTGGAGCTGATTTCATCGATGTGAATGCTGGTGCTGGGCAGGATGCCCGGGAGCATGGAAGCGAAAGCATGGAGTGGCTGGTGGAGTTGGTTCAGGCAGCTACGGATAGGCCGCTTGCCATTGATAGCGACGTCCCAGGTGTTATAGAGGCTGCGCTGAGCAGATACCGGGGCGAAAGGCTGATAATCAACTCTGTCACTGCTGAGCCAGAAAGGCTGGCAACCATCGGCGCTCTGGCAGCAGAGCGTAAGGCGTGGCTGGTAGCACTCGCCATGGGAGCTGGGGGCATACCCGACACCGTTGAAAAGCGGCTAGCCGCTTGTGAGCTCATAATGGACCACCTGACCCGGTTGGGCATGGCGGCGGAGCAGATATTCTTTGATCCTCTGGTGCTGCCCATTGCCGTGGACTCTAGCCAGGGATTGGTCACACTAAAGACCATTGAGCAGATTAAATCGCGCTATCCTGGTGCCAGGACAGTGATGGGGCTGAGCAATGTTTCCTACGGCTTACCCAATAGAAAGCTGGTGAACCGAGGCTTTCTGTTGATGGCAGCTCATGCCGGCCTCGATGCCGCAATCCTTGACCCTCTGGACGCTAAAACAATGAGCCTCGTGAAGGTGGCTGACATGCTCGCAGGGAACGATCCTTTCTGCAAAGGGTACATCAGAGCGCATAGGAAAGGCAGCATAGTGGACTAGGAGGCATCCAATTTGACAAGGTGCACAGATCACTAAAGTTGGAGACTGAGAATGGCGGAAGACACGCTTAAGCTAATTCAAGAAAATGTCGTCCAGGGGAGAGTAACCCAGGAAGACGAGGGCCT
>JACNFS010000098.1:4469-8896 GCA_014384515.1 Dehalococcoidia bacterium
CCCAAAACGGTCAAGTTAGGCGCCAGGAACAAGGATAATAGCCTGATAATGAAGGGTGAAGAGCCAAGGGTCTTCTTCGTTTCCGGCTCTGAGACCAATATCTGGCTCGATGTTGATTTCCAAGCCTATGTCAAGAAGTCCGATCCTAGTATCGAAGTTGTGATGCCGGAGTTTCACCGGCGCCGTGGCACTGTTTCCGACCTTTGTCAGGCAGCGCACTTGTGCGAGCATCTGGAGACTCTAGATGCCTTCATCCGTCCCGTAAATATCCAGGATAAAGACATTACAGAAGATAACAAAGATGTTAACAAGTTCTTCGCTTCCTTGAATAACACCACCAAACACTTTATGGCAGGGCTGACCAACTTGAAGCAACTGGACAACGTCGTAAATATGGCCAAGCTGATAGCTGGCGGGGAAGAAGAACTCAAGGAAAACCCAATTATTTCCTTTATCACCTGCCTGGTCAAGAGCCCTTTGCAATTTGTCGAAGATACTACTGACACCATGATTGAGATTTGCCGGAGAGGACTACCCGTGGTGGTTTCCTCTTCACCCCAGGCCGGAACCAGCGCTCCCATCAAGGAAGACGGCATTATCGCTCAGATAAATGCCGAAGTTTTGGCGGGAATAACATTAAGCCAGCTGGTGAACAAGGGAACACCGGTGATATACGGAAGTGTACCGGTGAGAGCCCGGCTTGACAATCTTAATGATTCCTATGGTGCCCCCGAATCGATCCAATACAATATTGACTGTGTTCAAATGGCCCGATTCTACAAGTTGCCTTGCTATTCTACCGCAGGTGTCTGTGACACAAAGACACCAGGGATACAGTCCTCAATAGAAAGGTTATTCTCAGACACACTAGTCACTTTGAGTGGGCCGCAGTATTTGCATTGTGCCTATGGCCTCCTTGATGGGAATTCTATCTTCTGTCTCCTCCAGGCTGTTCTGGACGATGCACACTTTCAGATGATCAAGTTCTTTCTGAGACCACCACGAATCAGCCAGGCGGAGATTGATGACAGCCTCAAACAGATAAGAGAAGTGGTGGCGACGCCACAAAAGATGTACGTTCGCTATATTCGCTCCATGCTGCGTACTGGGCAACTCTCAATGCCCTATCCCTTTGAAGGCGATGGAGAGAACGACAATGTACTGGCATTAGGCTACGAGAGGATGAATCAACTTCTTTTACAACCCGTAGAACATATAGATGCAGCTACCACCAGCCGGGTGTTTGAAGAAATCCCTGGCATATTGCCCAGGCTAAACATATATAAATAGAGGAGGAGCCAATGAGCGAAGACACAATTGCCTTGCTTAAAGAAAATGTCATCCAAGGACGAAAGACCAAGGATGACGAAGGAATAGACGAGGATATGACCGGTACGCCCGCGGTACTGGAGTTAACGCAGTTGGCATTGGACAAGAAGATCCCTCTGGAGACAATAATCACGCACGGCCTGACTGCAGGAATGCAGGTTGTAGGAGACAAGTTCTCCGCAAAGGAGTACTTCATCCCGGACATGTTGGCTTCCGCCGAAGCGGTAGGCGAGGCTATGGAGCTCCTAAAGCCGTATCTCGAAGCGTCGGACGTGGAGACTAAGGGCAAATTCATCATAGCCACGGTAAAGGGAGACATTCATGATATTGGTAAGAATATTGTTGCTATCCTGCTCAGGGGTGCCGGATATGAGGTAAATGACCTGGGCATAGATGTATCCGCAGAGAAGATTGTGGGGGTTGTCAGAGAGGACAAACCTGACTTTCTCGGGCTTTCTGCATTGCTAACTACTACGATGATAGGCATGGGAGAAATAATCGAAACGCTGAAGGAGAATGGTCTTAGGGATAAGGTCAAAGTCCTGATTGGGGGAGCAGCAGTCTCTGACGAGTATGCCAAGGAAATAGGAGCAGATTCCTATTGTGTGGACGGTTTCGATGCTATTAAGGTACTCGACGCTTTTGAGGAAGCGAGGGCGTAGCCTGGTCGCAGTGGTATTGCAGCAAGTGGAATAATCGCTGATAGATGAGGATTCTGAGTGCTGCAGGACTCAGAGACGGTTACTGACAATCAGGTGGGATAGATATATTATTGGTATGAGCAATGAGGGTCAGGATGCCTCCTCGTAAATTGAAATGGGAAATGTCGGGATAGAGGATAATCTGTAAGAAGGGGGAGTAATGGCAGCCATAGCTGGAATCGTATCCACAAACAGGGAGAAGCTCAAGCAGGTTACGGCCCAAGTAGAAAAGATGATCGAACTAATGCGTCATCGAGGGCCAGACAACACCATCATTCGCACACTACCGGATGGTACGGCAGCGCTTGGCGCAGCAGAAGTGAACCTAACGCCTGCGAGGACTCAGTGCGCTGCAGTGGCTACTGCTCCTTATATTATCTTCGACGGAGAGCTATTCAATGAGAGAGCCGAGGGGCAAACCGATATAGAACTCTTCGAGGAGTATTACCTGAAGTACGGAAAAAGCTGCTTTTCGTATCTGGACGGGAGCTATTGCTGTGCTATTCTCGATGGCGATGAAGCGATTATAGCCCGCGATCCCGTTGGGGCCAGGCCGCTATTCTATGGAACGGAGGATGGGCTCTTCTGCTTCAGCACAGAGATGAAAGGGTTAGTAGGCCACATTCGTTTTGATGTACACGAGCTTGTGCCCGGTCACATATACAGCACAAAGGAGGGTTTTAAGTCATTTGACCCCTATGTGCCTGAAACGCCTGAACCTGAAGGTCTTGAGCACGCAACGGGTGTGCTAAGGGAACTCGTGATAGAGGCGGTGAAGAAAAGGATGAAAGGCCTAAACGCAGTGTCGTTGAGCGGAGGTCTGGATAGCTCTATTGCGGCGGTTATCGCTAAGGAATTCAATCCAGACCTGCGTCTCTTTACCGGTACCATTGAAAGCGCTGAAGCGCCGGATCTTGAGAATGCCAAACTAATGGCTGACTTCTTGGGACTTGAACATCACATCTATAGGATTACCGAGTCGGATATATCCGATTTCATTCCTCAGGCGGTCTGGTATCTGGAGAGCTTTGATGAGGATTGCATATCCGGCCTGATAGCCAACTACTACGTCTCGAGGATGGTAAAGGCATATAGCGATAGTATAATGGTAGGTGAAGGGGCTGACGAGCTGTTCGGCGGGTATCGTATGGTCTTGAAAAGTCCAAAAGTGACCAGCGATGAGCACAGAGAGGAGCTTGCCAAGAGACTGCTGGACATAGCGTACAATACCGCGCTTAGACGACTGGATAGAGCGTGGATGGCTAATGCCGTGGTGTACCAAACCCCGTTCTTGGATCCGAAGGTATTGGCCTTTAGCCGTAAGATCCCCATGGAATGGAAGATCCACGGCGAGAAACAAACAGAAAAGTACATCCTGAGAGAGGCCTTTAAGGACATGCTGCCCGAGCGCATCTATAACCGGGAAAAACTCAGGTTCGCCATGGGAGTAGGCATCGATGATGTCATGGACGGGATAGTCTCCAAGGTAGTTGATCCCGGGCGAATAGCTGAACTGCCTAAATCATACTATGGTATGCCGTTCGCAACGTTTAAGGAAATCTATTACTACGAGGAGTTTCTACGGCGATTTCCATCCGCCTATGAGAAGCAGACGGTTCGGTGGGATCCCTTTAAGTAGTATAAATGTAATTAGGCAACACTTGTCACAAAGCTGTGTACATGGGGCAATTGCCAATTTCCTGGGTGGCAGAGCAGCACGTTTCTGAAAGCGAATTGGCAGAGCATAACAGGATAGAAGGTAACCCATGGCTGGCGTCTGTTGAGGAGCTATATTACTATCGAATTTTCAAGAGGACATTCCCCCAACCCGCTTTCGACCGATTGGTAGGCAGGTGGGATTCGGCTAGGCCAGATTTCTTTCGGCGCCAGGGAAGCGAGCTCGTAACCTGAATCTGTTCGTATGAAATGGACTATCTTGGGCTCTGGGGGGTGTATGGTCATCCCCAAACCGCTTTGTCGATGCCGGGTCTGCCAGGAAGCCAGAAAGAAAGGCGTTCCTTATACCAGAGCAGGACCGGCTGCTTTTCTTCATGATATCAACCTGTTGATTGACACACCGGCGGAGGTTGTGAGCCTGTTGAATCGTTCGCCAATCCGCCGTGTCGATTATCTGACCTTCACTCATTTGGACCCTGACCATATAGAGGGGTTCCGAGTAGTGGAACAAATTGCGCTGGATTTTCGCTCCTGGCGTGCCTATCCGGAAAAGCAGATTTGTTTGCTGCTCCCCGAACAGCTGAGCGTGAGGGAGATTCGGTCTCAGTACGGTCCTGTGATGGATTTCTATCAGGAAAGCGGTTTTCTTCGGCTCATGATTTTTCAGGACAAGGTCCAGCTTAGAGATGTTGATATCACGGCCATCCCTGTTGACCGAGG
>JACNFS010000072.1 GCA_014384515.1 Dehalococcoidia bacterium
CCAGGGCATTTAGCGTCTCGGGATCAGCCCAACACTCGACATTCTGTCCACGCCTTTCCATTCTGATGAGACCAGCGCGGCTAAGTTCCTTGATGTGGTGGGAAACGGTTGAAGGCGCGATGCCCAGATCTTTGCCGAGCTCGCCTACACACTCACGCATCCCAGCGTCTGTACTGCAGGTCGTTCCAGGCGCGCAGCAGGAAACAAGGCGCAGGAAAATGCTCAGGCGGTTTGGATTTGACAGCGCCTTGAACATTTGGGCGAATCGCTCAGGGCAGTCCGTTCGATAATTCGACATATATCGAATTATAACCACCCAGCAACGTTTTGTCAAGCATATCCTGAGTGTGCAAATCGCGGGGACTTGACAATCTCTCCATTCTATTGTATACTTTGTTGAGTATATTAGTCAACAAGGAGGCGAGGTCGATGAAGTTATCCACTAGGGGACGGTACGGAACCAGGCTACTCTTGGATCTTGCCCTTCATGGGAGGGACGGACCGGTGCAATTGAAAGACATTGCCCACAGAGAGCAGATTTCGCTCCAGTATGTGCAGCATTTAGTCACCCCCCTTATAGCAGCGGGAATGGTGAGGAGCACGCGAGGTGCTCGTGGCGGTGTTTGGCTAGCCAAATCTCCGCAGGAGATAAAGCTCAGTGAAGCGGTGGGGGTGCTTGAGGGTTCGATTGCTCCGGCAGAGTGTATCGATGATCCTAAGACCTGCCCCCGCTCTGACTTCTGTGTTACCCGTGATATTTGGGGTGAACTGAAAGAGGCAATGGATGGAGTTTTGGGGTCTACAACGCTCCAGGATTTGGTTGAGCGGCAAAAGAGGAAACAGCGGCCTGTAGAGGTGATGTACTACATATAAGTCTAATTGTAATTGACAGTTCGTACAGGTTGTCTGAAAGGAGGAAATCAAGATGGCGCAGATGATTCAAAAAGCGGAGAAGCTTCAGTATAAGACCATAGAGATACCGAAGCTGACCAGAGGCATAGCCAAGGACGCTACCGAGCTGATTGGAAATACACCCCTGGTCAGATTGAACCGGGTGACTGAGGAAGCAACGGCGGAGGTGGTGGCAAAGCTTGAATTCTTTAATCCTTTGGGCAGCGTCAAGGACAGGATAGGGGTGTCAATGATTGTTGATGCCGAGGAGAGGGGGCTCATCAAGAAGGATACGGTCATCGTTGAGCCTACCAGTGGCAACACTGGCATTGCCCTAGCCTTCGTCTGTGCTGCCAGGGGATACAAACTCATCCTTACCATGCCCGATACTATGTCCACGGAGCGGAGGCAACTCCTAGATATCTTCGGTGCCGAGCTTGTGCTAACCCCCGGAGCTGAAGGCATGCCAGGAGCCATCCGAAAGGCAGAGCAGCTTGTGGCGGAAAACCCCAGTTACTTTATGCCCCAGCAATTCAAGAACTTGGCAAATCCAGAGGTACACCGGCTGACCACAGCCGAGGAGATCTGGAGGGATACCGAAGGAAGAGTGGATATTCTGGTCTCAGGGATAGGAACTGGGGGGACGATTACCGGGGTGGCTGAAGCAATCAAGCCTAGGAAGCCTGAATTTAAGGCTATCGCGGTTGAGCCCGCTGATTCCCCGGTTCTTTCAGGAGGTAAGGCGGGAGCTCACAAGATTCAGGGTATCGGGGCTGGCTTTGTCCCTGACGTTTTAAGAACGGATTTAGTCGATGAAGTTATTAAGGTCACCAATGAAGATGCAGGAACAATGGCCAAAAGATTAGCCAAAGAGGAAGGGATACTGGCAGGTATATCTTCGGGTGCGGCGGCTTGGGCAGCAGTGGAGGTAGCCAAGAGGCCGACAAGCGAGGACAAGCTCATAGTGGTAATTTTGCCTGATACCGGTGAGCGCTATCTATCAACCTGGCTCTTCCTGGAGCACTAACCTCCTGCACACGGTATCTAAAGGTGAATAGGTTCTACTAGGAGGTAAGTGTGAATTCGACGAAGTACTTAGCGCCACGGAAAGAGATAAAATCGCTAGGGAATTCAGCTGGAGAAGGAGGTGTTGGAAATGGGAACAATCTGACAGGAAGGATATCGGTCAAATGCTCTTAAATAAGTTGGTAAAGGAGACTGAAACATGCTACGTATAAGCCAATATCTAGCAATAATGGTGCTGGTTCTAGCTGTGGTGTCTGTTGCCGTAGGAGCAACGTTCATTTACCAAGCCGTTGAAAAGGACAGTTGGATGCAGGAGGCGATGCGGGTAGAAAAGGTGACTCTGGGCCTCCCAGAAAGCGCGGCGAAAGATGAGGTAGTCGATACTGCAGAGGAGGCGCAAATTGCTGGCGACACCATAAGGGAACATCGCCGAAACATAGCCGCGACCTACGATGAGCTGTTGGCCGGGGAACGCTATGACCCAACCAACCAAGAACACTTAAGCTACGCACAGGCTTTGAACATGGAGAACTACTTGTATCTTGCCGTTCTGGGCTTTGGTGTTGCCACTGTGATTACCGTCACCGGCGTCTTTATGATCCTCATGGGGATAGCCATTGGCGCGACTGGGGTAGCGCTGCTTGGATTAGTAAGAAGAATATCCCAGGCAGGTCAGGCGTAGGTGCTGACTGTGGGGAGGGAGAAAGCTTACCCCTGTTTGCAGAAGAGAGGCGGGAGAATGCGATTAAGCGGGAGGTAGAGCGCAACCTAAAATACAAGATTCTGCAAGGCAGGAATTGGTGAAATGACATGGAACAGCATAAAGCTCGAAGAAAGGAGATGATAGTGATGAAGGTAGCGAAGCGAGTAGGGACTGTGTTGTTGGCAATGCTGGCCGGTGTTTTTATGCCACTGTTGCTGTGGGTGGCGCTAACCGTTGCTTTCCGGCGGATATTCGCTGAGTGGCGGGCCATCGGAGCTCAGCTTCGGTCTGGCAATGTTGTCTGTAGCATCAATAGTGATTGTCCCACTGGCTACGAATGTATAGGTCGCAGATGCTTGCCCATGTATTCTCGATAGCGAGGGGCTTTGAAACCTGATGGGCGCTACCTATTCTCTTGGCTTTCTCAAGAGCTTTATCGGACTGCGCGAGGTATACAAAAGTGCAAGAGGACGGTTACCTTGTTTAAGACATTGAGGGAGGACATTCAAACAGTATTTGCCAAGGATCCTGCGGCGAGCAGTATGCTGGAGGTAATCTTCTGTTATCCAGGGCTGCATGCCTTATGGTCTTATCGCTTGGCTCACTTTCTATGGCAGCACAAGCTCCGATTTCTAGCTCGCTTCCTCTCCCATATCAGCCGCTTCCTCACCGGCATCGAAATCCACCCCGAAGCCCGAATAGGCAGGCGTTTCTTCATAGACCATGGGGTAGGGGTGGTCATCGGCCAGACGGCCGAGATCGGAGATGATGTACTGATGTACCAGGGGGCAGTCCTGGGCGGGACGAGCCTGAAGAAGGAGAAGCGTCACCCCACTATCGGCAATAATGTGGTGATTGGAACGGGGGCGGTAGCTCTAGGTGCCATCACCATAGGCGACGGAGCCAAAATCGGCTCGGGCTCAGTAGTGGTAAAGTCAGTTCCCCTTGGGGCTACAGTGGTGGGAGTTCCAGGTAGAATAGTCGAGGATGGTCACAATCCGCTCGCGAACTTGGAGCACGCCAAGCTACCCGACCCAGTGGCAGAAGCCATAAGGCTTGTCTTGAGGGGGCAGGATAAACTAGAAGAACGCCTGAAGAGGCTGGAGGGTTGCAGCGGGATAGCAGTTCCCGAAGATGAATTGAGGGAGATAAGGAGACAAATCGCAAGGGAGTTCAGCCAGGGAGAGGGAATATGAGATTTGAAACATTAGCCATTCATGCTGGAGAGAGGCCAGACAAGGCATTCGGTGCTATCTCTGTGCCTATCTATCAGACGTCAACTTTTGCCTTCCAGGATGTCGGTAAGACGAGGGGCTATGATTATTCTCGCACGGCAAACCCAACGAGGAAGGTTCTGGAGGATACCATCGCCCAACTCGAGGGAGGGAAGGCAGGGTTTGCCTTTGCCACCGGGATGGCTGCCGAAGCCACAGTTATGCACCTGCTCAAGGCTGGCGACCATGTTATCTCGGGAGACGATGTCTACGGAGGAACCTACAGACTATTTCAGAATGTGATGCGTGACTTCGGGCTGGAATTCACCTTCCTGAGAATGGACAACAGAGAGAGGATTGAACGAGCGATAAGACCCGATACTAGAATGCTGTGGCTGGAGACTCCGTCCAACCCGCTGCTCAATATTGTTGATGTTGAGATGGCGGTTGATATTGCCAAGAAGCACAATCTGATGACGGTGATAGACAATACTTTTGCCACTCCCTATTTCTTAAGGCCTTTTGACTATGGGGTGGACCTCGTTGTTCATTCTACGACCAAGTATCTCAACGGGCACTGCGATGTCGTCGGCGGTGCCGTGGTAACCACTACCGACGAACTAACCCAGAGGGTTCAATTTCTCATCAACGCTATGGGAACTTGCGCCTCTCCCTTTGATTGCTGGCTGGTGCTCCGTGGAATCGAGACTCTCCCAGTGAGGATGAAGCGGCATGAGGAGAATGCCTCCGCCGTAGCCAATTACCTGGTGGGGCGTCCTTCAGTCAATAAGGTGTTTTATCCTGGACTTGAGTCCCATCCGGGACACGAAATCGCCAGAAGACAGATGAAGGGGTTCGGTGGGGTGGTGTCTTTTGAAACAGAAGGTGGTACTGAGAGCGTTAATGCCTTTTTGAGGAGGCTCAAGGTGTTTTCTCTGGCGGAATCGCTTGGTGGCGTTGCTTCTCTTGCCGAGCATCCAGCTACTATGAGCCATGCGTCGATGCCAAAAGAGTACAGAGAAAAAGCAGGCATCACCGATGAACTAGTCAGGTTATCGGTTGGCCTGGAGAATATTGATGATTTGATTGAGGATTTGGAACAGGCACTTAAGCCCATATGAAGCAGATGATTTGATGAAGCTATATGGTATAGTGGCAAAAGAGGTCCTATGGAGAATGAGAATCGCAAAATGCATATCTTGGTTGTAGACGATGACCCCGAAATCGTTAGCTTTCTCAAGCGAGGCTTGACATATGAGGGCTACCGTGTCGACACGGCGGGTGACGGTGCCGAGGCTTTGGCCAAAGCCCGTGAAAGGGAGCCCGACCTCGTCATATTGGATATCATGATGCCTGGACTTGATGGCATGGAAGTCAGTCAGCGATTAAGTCAAGCTAGCGATGTCCCAATCCTGATGCTCACTGCCAGAGGCACTGTAGCCGATAGAGTAGCTGGACTTGATAGCGGTGCTGATGACTATCTGGTCAAGCCCTTTGCTTTTGATGAACTCCTGGCAAGAGTAAGGGCCTTATTCAGGCGTCGCCAACCCAAAGAAGGAGAGCTTCTTCGGTTCAGCGATCTTTCATTGGACACAGCTACCAGAGAGGTGAGACGTGGAGGTGAAGTGATAGACCTCACTGCTCAAGAGTTCAGCTTGCTGGAGCTGTTCATGCGCCGTCCACGCCAGGTTCTCAAGAGGGATTTGATATACGAAAGAGTCTGGGGATACGACTTTGACGGCGAATCCAATGTGATTGAAGTCTATGTACGCTACTTGAGGTCGAAGCTGGAGCCGCCTGGCCGGACCAAGCTGATTCATACGGTCCGCAGCGTGGGCTACGTACTAAAGGAATGAATAGATGCCAATTCGTTGGCGATTGACTCTGTGGTTTTCACTAATAGTGTGCGCCATCCTTATCCTTTCTGGAGTTGTGCTGCATGGCCTGTTGCAGCGTTACCTCAGCAACGAAGTAGACAACGACTTGAGGGTCTATTCAGCACGAGTGCACGGCACCCTCAACCCCAAGGAAATGCCTGAGCATCTGGATTACGACGTGATACATGCCAACTTGCCGCCTATAGATGAGTTCACTTCCCCGGGGATTTACATTCAGTTCATAGACAGGAGTGGCAACGTCGTGGTGAAATCGAGCAACCTCGGTGAGCAGGAACTCCCCACTAGCCCGTCATTGATAAGCAAAGGATTTGAAGGAAGTGTCGGCATTGAGACGGTTGCTGCAGGTGACGGCGCCGGGGTTCGTATCATGGTTTCACCCATGTACCTGATGGAAGAGACTCTTCTTTTGGAGGTTGCGCAATCTCTAAAACACATAGATGCCATTATGAGCCAGGTAAGGTGGGCTCTCCTGGCGGGCATTTTGCTGGCTTTCACAATGGCCAGTATATCGGGCGCAATTCTAGTTCGCCGGGCGCTTTCTCCCGTGGAGCGCATTACCAGAACGGCGAGGAGCATAGAAGCAAGCTCCGACCTGAGTCGGCGAGTCGGCTACAGGGGCCCGATGGATGAGATCGGAGAGCTTGTCACGACCTTCGACCATATGATCGAACATCTAGACAGGGTTTTCCAATCCCAGAGGCATTTCGTGACGGATGCGTCTCACGACCTGAGGGGTCCTCTAACCGTGATTAGAGGCAACCTGGATTTGCTCAAGCGTGACCTGGGGGAGGAAGACCGCCAGGAGGCACTGAGGGCAATCGGGGCCGAGACCGATAGAATGGCCGGAATAGTGAATGCTCTGCTTATTCTCGCCGAGGTCGAGTCGGGGAAGGTAGAACTGCAAGAGACAGTCTCGCTAAGAAGAATTGTCCTCTCCGAGTTGCGGCGGGCACGGCAATTGGCTCGGAGCCGCAAGATTGCGGCGGGACGCCAGGAGGACCTATCAATAAAGGGAGATGTTCACAGGCTGAAGCAATTGCTGGGGAACCTAGTGGACAACGCCATTAGATACACACCAGAGTGGGGCACCATCACCCTATCGCTGTTTCGCGACAACGGGTGGGCGCGCTTGGAGGTGGTCGACACCGGGGTGGGAATCGCCCCTGAGCACCTGCCCAATATCTTCGACCGGTTTTACCGGACCGACAGAGCTCGTGCTCGGGCTAGAGGAGGCACTGGCTTGGGGCTGGCGATCGTGAAGGGGATTGCGGAGCAGCACGGGGGAAAGGTGACAGTGGCCAGTGAGTTAGGCAAAGGCAGCACATTTACGGCCTGGCTAAAACTCTAATCGTTTTCTAAGCAACTTCTAATGGTATTCTAAGAAATATCTGGTATCCTTGATAGATTAGAGAATCAAGGAGGACACTCAGTGAAATTATATCAAGTAGTTGCAAAGGATGTCATACGAAGGAAAAGGCGAGTGTTGTATGCCGCTCTCGGTGTGGTTATCGGCACTATGACGGTCGTCGGCATATTGACAATTGCTCTTGCCGGTGAAGCAAGAATCTATAGTCAGTTGGAAAAGTATGGTCCAAACCTGACAGTCGTCCCCGCAATAAGTAATCTGGACATGAAGTTGGGTGACCTGAGTCTCGGAACTTTGGCAGTTGGAGAAAACTACATTCCTGAGGAAAGGTTGCCTCAAATCAGAAGAATCGCCGACGATGAGATAAGGCGGGGGATGGGCATTCAGGATGAGGGCGATATCGCCACGATCGCTCCGAAACTGTATTTGAATACCGAGGTGAAGGGGATGTCAGTGATGCTAGTTGGCGTGGACCCTCAACAGGAGAACAAAATCAAGACGTGGTGGAGAATTCAAGAGGGGGAATACATCGAAAGTGGAAACCAAGCCCTGGTTGGGACAGCGGCTGCTCAGATACTGAAAATAAATACGGGTGACAACATTCAGCTTAATGGCAGCGACATAACAGTCACTGGTATTCTTGAGGAGACAGGCTCAAACGACGACTATCAGATTTTTGTTCCGATAGGAACATTGCAGAGGCTATTTGATAAGGATGGGTTGGTCTCTTCAATAGATATTCGCGCCCTGTGCAACGCATGCCCTGTCGAGTTCATCGCTGATGGCATCAATCAGAATATCCCTGGAGTTCGGGCCGTTGCGGTCAAACAGGTAGCTGCAACTGAGATGGGCATGATGGAAAAGATGAACAATTTCATGTTGGCTTTAGCCGGAATCACATTGGCTGTCGGCTTGTTTGGTGTAGTCAACACGATGATGGCCTCGGTGCACGAGAGAGTTAAAGACATCGGAATAATGAGGGCAGTAGGGGCATCCCGCAATCAAATAATCAAGGTCTTCATTTATGAGGCCATCATTATCGGAATAATGGGGGGCATCTTTGGATATGCGGCTGGAACCTTACTAGCATACGCAGTTGGACCGCTAATCTTTGAGGGGACGGCCATTAGCTATGTTCCTCAGTACTTTCCCCTATCATTGGCTCTGGCTACCTTTATTGCCGTCACAGCGGCGGTGTATCCTGCGTTCCGCGCCACTAGGATAAAGGTTGCTGACTCTTTCAGGTCTCTTTGAGGTAGGTGACATGTTAGAAATCAAAAACGTATCAAAGGTCTACGACGAGGGTACAACCAAAGTAGTTGCCCTGAATAATGTTTCCCTTCAGGTAAATAAGGACGACTTCATAGCTGTTATGGGACCTTCGGGAAGCGGAAAGTCCACTTTCCTGAACATCATCGGCGGTTTGGACCGTCTCTCCGGCGGCGAGGTGATTTTGGATGGAAAACGTATTGATAATCTAGGTGAAGATGCCCTTGTTGATATTAGAAGGGGGAAAATCGCCTATGTCTTTCAGCAGTATCATTTGCTTCCATCTCTCACCGCCCTGGAGAATGTACTTCTACCTTTGACATTTTGTGGAGCGAGCGGAGAAGACAGGAAAGCATCAGGCGTATTGAGAAGAGTTGGGTTGGAAAAAAGGGCTGGACATAGACCCAGCCAGTTGAGTGGCGGTGAGCAGCAGAGAGTAGCAATTGCCAGGGCCCTGGTTAATAGCCCGTCA
>JACNFS010000146.1 GCA_014384515.1 Dehalococcoidia bacterium
ATGATGCGGTGGCCTATATTCTTGACCGGCCAGCGCTTGACCGGGCACTGGCCAGCCGAGCTCAGGCAGCAGGCGCTAATTATCTTTTCAGTGCTCAGGTGGCAGATATTCAGATTGGAGCAGATTGTCTTCGTGTGGAAGCAGACTGCTGCGGGCAGAATAGACTATTTGAAGCCGAGACAGCGGTTATTGCCACCGGGCTTGGCTCATCCTTGCCGGGTAAGCTTCATTTAGGGAAGATAAGCAACTTTATCGTTGGAGCTCAGGCCGACGTAAGCATAGACGGAGTCGATGAGGTGGAGGTCTATTTCGACCAGACTCTGGCTCCCGGTGGTTTTGCCTGGCTGGTGCCTACCAGAGATAGCAAAGGCCTGGCCGGGCTGATGACTCGCCAGCAGCCGGAGTACTACTTGAATAAGTTGCTGTCGAACCTGGAAGCCCAAGCCAAAATAGCCTCAGCTGAAGTCGTTCGGGGGTACGGTGTCATTCCCCTCCGGCCTCTCCCCAGAACATATGCTGACCGAATACTGGCAGTCGGCGAGGCGGCTGGTCAGGTCAAACCGACTACTGGTGGCGGTATATATTACGGTCTCCTGTGTGCTGATATAGCCGCTGACAGTCTCCACCAGGCATTTCTAGCCAACGACTTCTCCGCACCCAAACTGGCTTCTTATCAGAAACAGTGGCGGGCCAAGCTAGGCAAGGAGCTCCGAACCGGCTATTGGGCACATCGACTGTATGAAAGGCTGAATAATCGGCAGATTGAGCGCCTGCACACTTTTGCAAGCGACAATGGCATACCCCAGTTCATAACTGAGTTGGAGGAGCTCTCCTTCGATTGGCATGGTCATCTTATCTTGAAGACGCTGAAGCATTTGGCTGTTAGTATTCCCACCCAGGCGATTAAGACCCTGTCAAGAAATAATGCAACCACGGGTGATTAGGTGACCATCAAATGCTAGACAATACCACGAGATTGAAAATTGGAGTAAAATGAGACGAAAGGTCTGCCTGGTTGTGTGGCCAGGCGTAGGATGAAAGCATGAAAGTAGTCTTTCTCTGTGGCGGCATTGGTAAAAGGATGTCCCCCATCACCGAGGACAAGCTACTGCTCCATTTCTTAGGCAAAACACTCTTTGAACACCAGATGGAAACAGCCAAAGAAGCCGGCTTGAACCAGTTCTTAGTCATCGGTAACCCGGCAAATATGGAACAGATAGAGCAAATAACCAGGGTGAGTCCCGGTGTCAAGACTGAACTGGCCTTACAGCGACAACCGTTAGGTATAGCCGATGCTTTGAAAAGCGCTGAACCTTTTCTAGACGGGGACATCGTGGTAGTGAATCCCAACGACGTTTTCACAGTCTCGGCGTACACCAGCCTCGTCCAAGAAAGAAAAAAAGGGTCTGCTGCTTCATATATGCTGGGCTACGAAGTCAAGGATTACTTCCCTGGAGGCTATTTGGCCGTAGACTCAACGAATGAGCTGAGACACATCGTGGAAAAGCCGAAGCCGGGCCAGGAGCCAAGCCACTTGGTAAACATCCTAGTCCATCTCCACACCGAACCCAAGAAACTCCTGGAGTATATTGAAAAAGTCGAAACCACACGGGATGATGTCTACGAATGCGCGCTGGATAGCCTGGTCAAAGATGGATACAAAATTAAGGTGGTACCCTATCCCGATTTCTGGGCACCCATAAAATACCCGTGGCATATCCTCGAAGTGGTCAACCATCTCCTAAATACGTGCCAGCCGCGGATTTCTGCCTCAGCTTCCATCTCAGAAAAGGCCACCATCGAAGGCAAAGTCATTATTGGCGATAATGTCAGGGTGCTAGAAAATGCCGTAATAAGGGGGCCGGTCTACATTGGCCCCAATTGCATCATCGGCAACAATGCTCTAGTGCGAGACTACAGCCATATCGGCGCTGATTGTGTTATCGGCTACTGCACGGAAGTCAAGAGTTCCTATATCGGCGACCGCTGCTGGTTTCATTCCAGCTACATTGGCGACTCCGTGATAGGCAAGGATTGTTCCTTTGGTGCTGGTACGGTCTTAGCCAACTTCCGTTTTGACGAGCAGAACATCTCGGTGAGGGTTGGAGATGAAGTCGTTGATACGGGGCGAGACAAGCTGGGCGCCATAGTCGGCGATAACTGCAAGACCGGAATTAATGCCAGCGTTATGCCTGGCACGAGAATTGGTCCCAACTCTATTGTCGGTTCTCATGTTTGCCTCACAGAAGACCTCGAGCCAGGCAAGAAGATTCTGGCTGAGCCTCATTACCGGGTTCTGCGCAACCAGCCTGAGTTGGACGAAACAAAGAAAAAGAAACTCAAACAAAAACTTGAGAAATTGGGTGGAGAGACCTAGCACGAGCCAAGAGCCTCCGTACTTGGCTTGGCTGGCACCGATAACCGAGAGCAGAACTATTGAGAACATATAGATTTCCATCGATGTTGAGTCTGGAATGAAGTCACCAGGGCAATTGAAGCGTCTACCTCAGCACGTAGCCATTATCATGGATGGCAACGGACGGTGGGCCAGGCAACACGGCCTGCCCAGACTGGTGGGGCATAAGCAGGGAGCTACCACCGCCCAGCATGTCGTTGAAGTCTTTGTCGAATACAAGATCCCCTACCTCACCTTATATGCTTTCTCAACTGAGAATTGGAACCGACCACAACGTGAGGTAAGAGGGCTGTTCCGACTCCTGGAGGAAAGGCTTGATGAAGGGATTAGCCTTGCCCAGAAAGAGGGGATAAGAATCCATCACCTGGGTAAGCTTAACGGACTATCGCCCAAAATACAGGACGCAATAAGGCGGGCTCTGGAGCTGACCCAAGATAATACCAGGATGACTCTTGGCTTAGCTTTTAACTACGGAGGCAGGGATGAGATTGTGGAGGCAACGCGGCGTCTTATCCTCAAAGGTATCCCGGCACAGGACATAGATGAAACTGTTGTCGGTCAATATCTTTATACCGCAGGCATTCCCGACCCTGACCTGATTATACGCACTGGTGGCGAAATGCGACTTAGCAACTTCCTGACGTGGCAGTCCGCCTACGCTGAAATCTATTTCACACCAGTCCTGTGGCCTGACTTTGACAAGAAAGAGATTGACAAAGCTCTCACTATCTTTAGTCAGCGGCAGCGTCGCTTTGGCAGCCTGGCGCCAGAGTGAACCGTGTCCGATACCGAACTGAACCTGTTTACTCTGGACTTTTCGCAGCCTTTCCTCCGAGGGTCTCCCTCCCTCCGCGGGAGGAGGATAATGAGGAATTCCACAGTCAACTGTGCCCGGAGTTTAACCCAAGTCCTGCGGACTGAGGTCGTCGCCTGGCCGTAACAACTCAGTTTCCTTGACCGCAACACGGACTTTCAATTCATTCTGCGAACTCAAAACATAAGTTGCACCAGAGGACACTACAGAAATTGAAGTTTGCCACGTCGTCACCAAGCTCAGTGATTGAAAAACACAGGCGAGAAGATGAATAAATGATGCGCTAGCGAGGTACATTTGCATTTTTGTCTCGGTTATGTTAGAGTATTAAAGGAACCTAAGACTATATCTCGAAAAGTGGGGCCAAGTTCCCACTTTTTTGTTAACAAAGGGAATAGAAAACCGGGGCCGAGCGGTATACGATGAAAACTGAATTTATGGTTGCCCTTACCCAGCTCTCAGCTGAGAAGCATCTGCCTAAGGAAGTAGTCCTGGCTGCTGTGGAGTCAGCACTGGTTTCAGCTTATAGGAAAGATGCTTTCGCCGCTGGCCAAGATATCTCAGCCAAGATTGATCCCAACACCGGCGAAGTTAAGGTTTATGTCAAGAAAGCAGTGGTTGAGACGCCAACTGACCCACTTCGCGAGATATCCCTCACTGAAGCCAAGAAAATCAACAAAACTACCCAGATTGGCGAAGTTGTCAATATAGAATCCACACCGCCGAATGCTGGGCGTATTGCGGCTCAGACAGCAAGACAGGTTATTCTACAGCGGCTGCATGAGGCCGAGCACCACGCAATTTACGAGGAGTTCACCGGCAAAGAGGAGGACGTCGTTACTGGGAGGGTACAGCGCATTACCCCGGAGCAGATTTACGTTGACTTGGGCAAAGCTGAGGCAATACTCCCAAGCAGCGAACAGGTGCACAACGAGCGTCATCGTATCGGACAAAGACTCAAATTATATCTCCTAGACGTGACCAGGACTAGCAGAGGGCCTCAGATAATAGTGTCACGTGCGCATCGCAACTTGTTACGCAGGCTTTTTGAGCTGGAAGTTCCTGAAATATGTAGCGGCACTGTAGACCTAAAGTCAGTTGCTCGTGAGGCAGGCTATCGAAGCAAGGTGGCTGTGGCAGCACGCCAAGAGGGTGTTGACCCGGTAGGTTGCTGTGTGGGGCTGCGTGGTATCAGAATACAAAGCATCGTAAATGAGTTAAACGGCGAAAAGATAGATGTGGTCGGATGGGATGAGGACCCGGCAAAGTTTGTCGCCAATGCTCTCAGCCCAGCCCAAGTATCAAGCGTGGAATTCAACCAAGCAGAAGGCACTGCTGTGGTCGGCGTCCCCGACAGACAGCTGTCACTGGCTATTGGCAAAGAGGGTCAAAATGCCAGACTGGCGGCAAAGCTAACTGGCTGGCGAATCGATATTAAGAGCACTTCTGCCATCGAAGCAGCGAAGGCGAGTTTGGTCACAGAAGCTGCTGTGGAAGCGGAGGAGACAACCACCGAATTGGAGGAACTCATCCCTGAGCTTGCCACTGCTGAGGAGCCCCTGACTCCAGAACCAGTCAGTGAACCAGAGCCAGTAGGTGAGAAAGAAATGGCCGAGGTAGCTGCAGCTTCCACTGACTACGAGCTTGTTTTAGCTTCGGAGATTCCGTCACCAGCCGAGCCTGCACAGGCACCCCAGATTCGTTTCGCCGAAGACATCCTGCCTGCGAGGCCAGCTAAAGCAAAAAAGAGCAGCAAGAAGACTGTCGAGTCGGAAGAAGGCAGAACCAAGGTTAAGAAAGCGCGTTCAAGACGAGTAAGTTATCCGGAGGAAGACGAACTTGAAGAGCAATTGTACGTACCAAGCTTTTCGGTAGCCGAAGACAAAGTTGAGGAGCAATCCCAAACAGTAGATGCTTCAGCAGAGAAAGTGGACATCCTGCCTGCAAAGTCAGCTAAAGCAAAGAAGACGGGTAAGAAGGCTGCCGAGTCGAGAAAAGGTGGGAGCAAAACCAAGAAAGCAGGTTGAAGACCGGTAAGCTATCCAGATGAAGACGAACTTGAAAAGGAGTTCGAAGAAGCAAAGTCTGCCGTATAGGCGCATACCCGAGCGTAGCTGCGTGGCCTGCCGAGAACCAAAGGCAAAGAGAGATTTGGTCCGTTTGGTATGCAGTACTGGCACTGTAGAGATAGACCCCAAGGGCAAAAAGACAGGCCGGGGAGCTTATTTGTGCCCAGTACGCGAATGCTGGGAGATAGGGCTGAAACGTAACCGCTTGGAATACGCTTTACGGACCAAGCTCACTATGGAAAACCGCCAGGCGCTGGTACAATACGGCAACAGCCTGCCATCAGGGAGAGATAACCGGGGATGAGTGACGACAAGAAAGAACCGATTGTCAAACAAGACAAGGATGGCCAAGAGGGTAACTCCGCCTCACAGGAGTTGTCCCAGGTTGACATGCCCTCGGCTCTGAGCGTAAAGCAATTGGCAGACCTCCTGGGCGTAGGTGCAGTCGAGGTTATCAAGCAGCTCATGAGAAACGGCGTCATGGCCAACATTAACCAGGCCATTGATTTTGACACCGCGGCAGTGATAGCGGCCGATTTTGGTTACAAAGCTAATAAGCAGCCAGTGCCTGTTCAAACAAAACCCTCTGCGACAGCAAAAGGTGGTAAACTCTCTCCTTGCCCACCAGTAATTACCATCATGGGGCATGTTGACCATGGTAAGACAAGCCTTCTCGACGCTATCCGCCAAAGCAACATAATTGCCTCCGAAGCAGGGGCTATTACTCAGCATATTGGAGCTTACCAAGCTGAGGTGAACGAGCGAAGAATCACTTTTCTGGACACACCAGGGCATGAGGCTTTTACCGCCATGAGGGCTCGAGGCGCGCGGGCTACTAATATCGCTGTACTCGTAGTAGCCGCTGATGATGGAGTGATGCCACAAACTGTAGAAGCTATAAATCATGCCCGAGCTGCCGAGGTACCCATAGTCGTTGCCATTAACAAGATCGATAAGGCCAACGCTAATCCGGACAGGATCAAGCAACAGCTGGCCGATTTAGGCTTGATTGTTGAAGAATGGGGAGGTGACACCGTATGTGTGCCCATCTCAGCCAAGAAGCGACAGGGCATAGATGACCTTCTGGAAAATCTTCTTCTGGTTGCTGATATGTTAGAGCTTAAGGCTGAGCCGGATTGTCCGGCGGAGGGGATAGTAATCGAAGCCAGACTTGACAAAACTAAGGGGCCATTGGCTACCCTTCTGGTTCAAAAAGGCAACCTCAAGCCAAGTGATAACCTGGTAATCGGTAATACTTGGGGCAAAGTCAAGGCCATGTTTAATGACTTAGGGAAGCAGATTAGGAAGGCTGAGCCAGCAACCCCGGTAGAGGTCCTTGGGATGAATGCCGTCCCGCAAGCCGGAGACAGTTTTGTAGTTGTTGCTAACGAGCGTGCGGCACGGACGGTTTTGGAGAAACAGAAAGGTGTGCAACAGGGGTTTTCAACCGCTGCTAAGACTCTAAGTCTGACTGACCTGTCAACTCAGATCAGTGCTGGACAGGTGAAGGAACTAAATGTAGTTCTTAAGACAGATGTCCAAGGTAGCATCGAACCAGTAAAGGATTCACTGGAGCAACTAGGAGATGAGAAGATCAGGGTTAGAGTTATCCATTCAGGCAGTGGGAGTATTACAGAAAGCGATGTCCTGCTGGCTTTAGCCTCTAAAGGAATAATCATCGGTTTCAATAGCCGACCAGAGCCAGGAGCACATCGGCTAGCCGACCTAGAAGGGATAAACATTCGCTACTACAGTGTGATTTATGAACTGGTAAACGATGTGGACAAGGCGCTGAAAGGCATGTTGGAGCCCACCCTTACTGACGTAATCGAAGGACACGCTGAAGTATTAGCTGTTTTTACCACGGGGAAAAAGGCGAAGGTAGCTGGAGTTTCTGTCAAAGAAGGCAAGGCGAGACGAGATGCTTTGTCCCGAGTGCTACGCCAAGGCGAGTCAATTCATGAATCTCGCGTCAGCAGCTTGAGACGCTTCAAAGAAGATATTAGAGAGGTATCCGCTGGCCTTGAGTGTGGCGTTGGAATAGAGAACTTCCTAGATTTCCAAGTTGGCGATGTCATTCAATTCTACAGACATGAAAAGGTAATCTAGACTATCCCCGTTTCAGTTGTATTTCCAAGTTAGCTTCTTCCTTACATCCTGAATCATAGGCTGTTCATTCAGGAGAGTAGATTATGACGCGGCGTACTGAGCGAATAAACAACCTGATCCGGCAAGAAATTAGCGAGTTGCTTCGGCAGCAAGTCAATGACCCCAGACTTGCCAGCCTTATTTCAGTAACCGAAGTCTCGACTTCTGCTGACCTGAGGCGTGCCAAGGTGTTCGTCAGCAGTCTGGGAGACGAGGCGAACAGAAGCGAGATATTGCAAGGTTTCACTGCCGCCTCAGGATTTCTCCGGAAACAATTGGCTGGACGTTTAACATTGAGGTACATCCCTCAGCTTAGCTTTCATTTTGATGATTCCATTCAGCGCGGGGCTGAAGTCCTCAGGCTAATCGAGCAGGTTGCTTCTGATAGTGCCGAAGACAAAGATGAGAATTGACGGCATCCTCAATGTTAACAAATCCGAAGGCAAGACTTCTTTTGCCGTAATAGCTTGGCTCAGACGTCTGACAGGAGAGAAACGTATTGGGCACACAGGCACACTAGATCCAATAGCTACCGGCGTCCTGCCGACTTGTTTTGGTCAGGGGACGCGAGTCATCCAGTTTCTAACCAATAGTAGCAAGACCTACGTGGCCGAGATCGAACTGGGTATTGCTACAGACACCTTTGACAGGGAAGGAAAAGTGATCCAGCGCGGAGACCCGAGGGCTGTCACCGCCGCCCAAATAGAGGAAGCACTTGCCACTTTTCATGGCAGTATTCAGCAAGTGCCTCCCATTTACAGCGCGCTAAAACACCATGGCAGGCGATACTATGAACTGGCTCGTGCTGGTATCCCAATGATACTCAAGCCGAGACAAGTCGAAATCACCAGTCTGGAGCTTATGAGCTGTGAGTTGCCCCTTGTAACAATCAAGGTGGAATGCGGTAAAGGGACTTACATACGCTCCCTAGCCCATGACTTGGGGCAGCATTTGGGCTGTTGCGGCCATTTGAGGAACTTGACTCGTTTGCGGTGCGGACCTTTCCACATCGAAGATGCGCTAGCCCTGTCTCAAATCAAGGACGCCTTCCAACAAGGTGATTGGAAAGGGCTTTTCCATTCTGTAGATAGCCCGCTTCTCGGCTGGAGAGCAGCCATCGTGGACAAAACAAACGAACTAGCCATAAGAAATGGCCGTTCGCTGCCATTAGGCGAACACCACTCGCCTTCAGACGAATACTGCCGTGCTTACACCCGCGATGGGCATTTTGTAGCTGTGCTGCGCTTTATCTCTGAGAAGAAGCTCTGGCATCCAGAAAAGGTTTTCTCCCTTTAGCAGTTTTCCTGCCCCAAAGCACCTCAGAAGCCTTGACATTTGGTACTATAATAGATATGATTCAGGTTTGACGAAAGGAGGC